>DASWDX010000137.1:0-5767 GCA_036395055.1 Pyrinomonadaceae bacterium
GCTGGTAGGAGCAGGCCTTTGGATCCAGGGAATATTACTGAAAACACTCTGGCCCGCCTCACGAGGCCAGGTTGAAGCATCCGACCTGAGCTTTGACGAACTCCTCTAGTTCTTTCTCAGACGTAAGTCGTCGTCAATTCCGGTTCCTTGTAGTTTCTTTTGCAGCACCGGAGCAGATTTTTGAGCAGCCGTATCATCTCTGGCAGTATTTGCAGGATTGAAGATATAGCTGTTTCGTGTGCGGACCGCCAAATTTGGTTGGTTTACGCGCACCTTAATCTGCCGTCGCTCTCCAGCCTGGGCAGGTTTTGTGGGGTAGTAGCCCAAACTATATTGCCTGCGCAACTCTTCGGCGATGTTGGCAAATGCCAAAGACAGGTTCTGCGTTGAGTCAGCTTGATAGTTTCTCGCGCCTGTCCTATCCGCTAACTCGTGCAGGTAGCGGTTCGCAATCTCATATTCACGTCTACTAGTCCCAACCCCACCACCTCCCATGCCGCCCCGACGGTTCCTCCCGCCGAGAATCTGACCGAGAATATCCGCGGGTGAACTGGGCCAGCGGCCAACGCCCCCAGGCCAGCCGCTGCCGGCACCGCCAGACATATCCGTATAGGTATCGTATTGCACTGGATAGATCAGCGCATCGAGCTCTTCTGCATCGCGAATATTGCTTGCGTAAGAAGCATATCTGCTTGTCGTATCCACGCCATCTGTGAAAAGAACCACCGCTTTGCGACCGTCAACTCGATTCAGCCTTTGGTTCATCACGAGATCAAGGGCTTCGTATAGTTTGGTGCCGTCTCCGGGACGCGTGCGCCGAATCGCGTCGCGCAGCCGATAGCGATCGCTCGTGAATTCGCTAAGCACCCTTACTTGATCGTCGAATGATACGACCATCACGCGATCGTCTTGCCTCAACTGATTCATAAAAGTGATCGCCGCGTCTTGAATGTCGTCCAGACGAAAGCGAGTGGACCCGCTGGTGTCTATCATTAATACCACCGAGAAGGGCTTATCCACGGAAGAGAAAAAAGCGACACTTTGCTCGACGCCATCTTCCCAAAGGCGAAAATCTTCTTTGCGCAGGTTTGGAATATATCTGCCGTCCCGATCCATCACGCTGACGGGCAAAGTGACCAGTGTGGTGCTGACCCGTATGACGTCACCGGCCTCTACCTCTTCGGGCCCATTGGCTGAAGGAGCTGAAGAGCCGCCGGCAGGCTGAGCGCCTGGTGTTCGCGTTGCGCCTCCCAACACTGGGGGACGAGCCGGAGTCGAAGAATTGCCTGTTGGCGGCGAGTTTTGGCCAACTCGGCGTTGGCGCGTCTGAGCATCTGAGGCCGCCGCGAAAAGTGCCAGCAGAGCGACGAGCGTTAAGTAAAATGTAACTCTTTTCATTGCAAAGACTCCTGGCTTTTACCCCACACTTAGCAGGCCAACTATTTTGGATGCGTAGCCGCCAAATTGGATGCTTGAGCCTGGCCGCAGGCTTCGAGGAGAGAAAGTGAACAAACGAAAGATAGCGCTTCGGTCTTCATGAAGCAAGCCGTAATGACGTAGGTACTTCCTTGCTAATGTGAATTGCTGCGGGATTTTCGGCCACGTCGCCGCCAGACGAGAATTATGCGATCATCTCTCGCTTCGGGTTGTACATCCTATGCGGATTTTCCGACGCCTACATTACTGGTGGTCTCTGTTGGTCGCGGCGACGCTGTTGTTAATGTTTGGGCCGCCCGTGCTCTTCGTTGCCTGGATAACGCGAAACCATGATCTTGTTTATCCCTGGGCTCTTTTTGGCGCGCGGAATTGGTTGCGTTTGAGCGGTGCTAAGGTTCACGTAACAGGGGCGGAACAGCTTGAGCCCAACCAAGCCTATGTGTTTATTTCTAACCACAGATCGTACCTGGATACAGCCACACTTTTTGTTTACACGGGGCGCAGACTCGGGCTGCTGGCAAAGAAGGAGTTGCTCAACGTTCCCATACTTGGGTACGGCATGGGTTTTGTGAATGTGATGGCGATTGATCGCTCTAATCGCGAGCGGGCCCGGCAAACGGTGGAAGCGGCTACCGCCAGGATCCGTTCAGGCAGATCGTTTGGTGTATTTGCCGAAGGCACACGGGCAAAGCCGGGTGGTTTTCTTCCCTTCAAGAAAGGGGCATTTTATATGGCCGCGCAAGCAGGCGTGCCAATTGTGCCCGTCGCAATCAAGAACACAGATCAATTAATGGGAAAGGGAACTGGCGAAGCCAGATGCGGAATTATCGAGATGGTAATGCTACCGCCGATCTCAACTGCTAGCCGTACAACAGATGAAGACATAAAGGAGCTGGTCAGCTGCGTACACTCGCTGATTGCTCAGGAACTCAGCGTTTTCAAGAACAACCCAACGTAGCCAGAGCTAAGGCTTGCGCGGGTTGGTCGGCGGTGGAGTTGTTTCCTTTTTCGGAGCGTCCGGATCGTCAATTTCTATGATCTTCACCTTGGCGCGCGCTTGTACGAAATCGGAATAGCGAACTTTCATCCGGATGTGGAGTGTATTTCCATCGTCGAAAATCAATTCCTCATCCGCGTATGAATAGGTCGGAAACCAAAAACGGCCGTCGATCTGTTCGCGATAAGTTTCCACTGTCGGAAACTTATTTTTCTTGGTTTCCGGAAGTCCCTTGCCCTTCGTCTTTACAATTTGCAGATCCTGATCATCGACCCATACCCGGCCACTAAAAAACCTTTCCTTCGTCTTCTTTGGATCAGGCATTGCTTTTGGTGAAACATCAAAGACATAAAGATTTAGTTCATCGATCTTTTCCTTACCGACATATTTGAAGTCGTACTGAGGGATTTTCGACGGTTCCAGGGCGAACGGCTGAATGCCACCCAAGTCTTCCAAATCTTCTGTGGTAACTATTCCGCTGATGGAAGACATCGGAAAGTAATTGATTTTTTCGTAACGGTTTCCCTGGTCATCGAATGTGAAATATGACACGCGATGATACTCGCCTATTATTTGGCCCCCCATGCCCAGGCTTTGCAGTACGGCATCACGCTTAAAGGAATATTCGTTCAGCGCGCGGCGAAACTGCGTTTCTTTTCCTGTAAAGGTCTTGATAATGCGGTCGACTTCGGCCGGAGACGGTGAACCGGCGTTGACCGCTGACTCCTGCGCGCGGATAAGCGGCGTTGTCGACAAAATGAGAAGCAGGAATACTAGTAGTGATATTTGCCAATTTACCGGTCTTTTTGCGCTCATTTGGTTAATCCTAAGAAACAAGAAATCTTGAAGCAAACGTCTTCCTTAATAAACAAAGACCCGCCGTCAGATGCCCGAAAGGAAGTTCATGTTGCCAATGGGTACCCATGCAAATCGGTTTTGGCCGGCCATGCTGAAACTGCCCAATTTTCTTGTTGCAAAGTTCCATGCATTTGATGTAAGGTGCTCCGCACAGAAAAATAAGCCTCAGCCTGTTCCGAGATGCTGCCTGCATAGCATGCTATTTCAAATCGTGGGAAGTCATTGATAGTGACGAGAACTGGCCGAAATCGAGGTTTCAAAACGGATTAGTAAAGTCCTCACGTCGGTAACGGCAACGTCCGAAATTTCCCATGAACCTCAAAGCGCGAAAGCGCAGACGCAACGCCGAGCGGCCGCGTTGCTACATGGGGAAGACGTAAGGTCAAGCTTTGGGAGGAGCCTGATCAGAAAGCTTGTAACCGATGATGTGCGCGGCGGCTGCCACTCCTTCTGGGCGGAGTGGCAATTATACCGCCGCGCGCACCCCAGCATTTTCTTCTTAAATTCGCCATTCTGCCAAAGCTGTGCATTATACCCAATATACCCAATCTGAAAACGGCAGGGTTCTCTTCTCAGACTGCAAATTCAACGGTAGGCAGACTTGAAATGATTCCCCGTTCGAAACCCTCTTTGAGAATGCGTTGTACAGCTTCCCGGCCACTATCTGTGTAGTCCAGGGTTAGATCATTAACCCACATCGCTACAAATCGATCGGCAAGGTCAGAGTCCATCTCGCGGGCAAACTGCATTGCATACTCCAGCGCATCTTCACGATTGGCGAGAGAATAGCGAATGCTCTCCCGAAGATAATGAGAGACTTGGCGAATGATGTCCGGACCCAACTCGCGGCGAATGGCATTTCCACCCATCGGCAAAGGCAAACCGGTCCGCTCGTGCCACCATTCTCCGAGATCGATAACCTTGTGCAGCCCTATTGACTCGTAGAATAGTTGTCCTTCGTGAATCAATAATCCCGCATCGCATTGCCCAGTCTGGACCGCCGCAATGATCTTGTCGAAAGGTATAACTTCATATTGAAAATCAGAGTTAAAAATTCGTAAGGCCAAAAAAGCGCTGGTTAACGTTCCGGGAACGGCGATCTTGAGGCTGGATATCTCTGAGGCTTTTACTGATTCCCGCGAAACCAGGATGGGCCCGTAGTTATCCCCGATCGAAGCTCCATGAGGCAGCAAAACGTACCTGTCAGCTATGTAGGCATACGCATGAAAGCTGATGGCGGTAACGTCGTACGTTCCGCGGAAGGCTTCTTCATTTAATGTTTGTATATCTTTGAGGACATGAGTGAAGCTCAGGTTACCCGTATCGAGCTTGTTGGTGGCCAATCCATAGAACATAAAGGCATCGTCGGAATCAGGGGAATGGGCCACAGAGATTGTGCGAGTTTCAGTTAGTGCTGACATAGGAATGTTTTAATAAGACCGTCGAAAAAGCGGTAGCTGGGAATGGTTAGACCAGGCTGACATTGTTTCGTTCAATAGGGTTATAGACTGTGTCGCGCTCAACGGCTTCGAAACCAGCATCTTCGATCAGACTTACCAACTCGCTTCGAGACATCTTGACTTCGTTGTTGGATTCAATCGAATAGCTTTCGGAAAGCTCGCCGCCCTCAGTTATGGTGCCATCGATGTCGTTAGCGCCGTAATGCAGGGCAACTTGTGCGAGACGTTTTCCGAGCATCACCCAATAAGCTTTAAGATGATCGAAATTGTCCAGCAGTAGCCTTGATACCGCCATCGTCTTCAGAGAGTCTACTCCCGAAGGGCCTGGCAAATGGGCGAGTTGGGTTTTTTCCGGGTAGAAGGCGAGCGGAATAAGACATTGAAAACCATGTGACTGATCCTGCTGGGCACGCAATCGCAGCAGGTGATCGACGCGATCTTCTATGGACTCGATGTGTCCGTACAGCATCGTAGCGTTTGTTTTAAGTCCAGCAGCATGAACTTTTCCAGACAATTCCAGCCAGCGATTACCATCGCATTTGTGTGCGCAAATCATTGAGCGGGTCGGTTCACGAAAGATTTCCGCGCCACCGCCGGGACAGGAATCCAGACCGGCTTCGCTTAATTTCTCAATTACCTCCTCGTCACTCATCTTGTAAAAATGCGAAAAGTGATCGAGCTCGACCATTGTAAAAGCCTTAAGATGAAGCTGCGGATAGTTTTGCTTAAGCGTGGAGAGCAAGTCAGTGAAATAGCTGAAAGGAAGTTTTGTGTTGAGACCACCGGTGATGTGTAGTTCAGTGGCGCCCTCTTTTACTGCCTCACCAGCGATACGCAAGCTGTCATCAATGTTGTGCGTATAAGCATCCGGTTGGCGCGGAGTGCGATAGAAGCCACAAAATTTACAATCAACGTAGCATACGTTAGTGGGATTGAAGTGGCGGTTCACATTGAAGAAGGTTCTGCGGCCGTGTTTGCGCCTGCGAACGCTATCGGCCAATTTCCCGAGCGCCGG
>DASWDX010000138.1:0-3923 GCA_036395055.1 Pyrinomonadaceae bacterium
CGGCAGTTCTCTTGACTGCGCCAAAGGGATCAATTTCCTCCTTAGCAACGGCGGCAGAATGCAAGACTACCACGGGTACGGCAAAGCAAGTCGGCCCTTACTGCCAATGATCGGCATACCCACTACTGCCGGAACTGGAAGTGAGGCGCAAACCTACGCCTTGATCTCAGACCCACACACTCACGTCAAGCTGGCTTGCGGTGATCGACAAGCTGGGTTTCGCATTGCGCTACTCGATCCGGATCTGACTGTATCGCAACCTCCGGACGTTACCGCGACATCAGGTTTTGACGCGATTGCACACGCGGTAGAAACCTTTGTGACTACGAGTCGCAATGCGCTGTCCGAGGCTTTCTCGCGTGAGGCATGGCGGCTGTTGGAAGGCAACTATGAACGCGTGGTAGCGCAGCCCGCTGATATCGAGGCACGAGGCGCAATGCAACTGGGTGCTTACTTCGCCGGCACGGCCATTGAGAATTCGATGCTGGGCGCTACACATGCCTGCGCAAATCCGCTGACCGCGCACTATGGAACGGCACACGGTGCGTCGATCGCCATGCTGCTGCCTTCCGTGGTGCGGTGGAATGCGCCGGTCGCTGGAGAGCGATACGCGGAGTTACTTCGACTTTCTACGGCAAATGCGCAAGCGGTCGGCGACGACGCCGCTGAGCGCCTGGCTCGGAGATTGGAAGAACTCGCCGCTGCAGGGGGTTTGCACCGCAGCCTCGGTGCAGCCGGCATCCCTCTCTCCGATCTATCGATGCTGGCCGAAGAGGCGGCAGAACAATGGACAGGGCGCTTTAATCCAAGACCATTTGATCTAACTGGAGCGCTGGAGGTTTATCAGTGCGCGTTCTGAAAGAACAGACGGCAGACGGAAGGCAGTCGCCAGTCGCCAGTCGCCAGTCGCCAGAAAAGGCATAACATGATTGAGATCGTGCTGAACAAATACCGGCGAGCAATAAGACTGTATTCTGCCTTCTGCCTACAGCCTTCTGCCGTCTGCCTTCTACTTGCTGCCTTCTGCCTGCTGCCGATCACGCTGAAAGCGCAGGACACTCCGGCGGACAACTGGTCTCAGTTTCGTGGAAACCACCGGCTGACGGGCGTATCGGCCTCAAGTGTTCCCAACGAACTAAAGCTCTTATGGACCTACGAAGCGGGGGAGTCGATTGAATCTTCCGCAGCGATTGTGGGTGACACGGTTTTCGTCGGTTCGCAGAAAGGGGAGCTCACCTCACTTAATCTGAATAACGGCGCGGTCTATTGGAAGTACCATATAGACTCGCCTATCGGCGAGTCTTCGCCGGCTTACAGCGGAGGCGTTGTCTACGTCGGCGATCTAGGGGGTTGGCTTCATGCCGTCAATGCTGCGGACGGAAAAAAACTCTGGGCCTTCAAAACCGGCAGCGAAATCAAGTCGTCGCCGGTTGTGGTTGGTGACCGAGTGTTAATCGGCTCTTATGATCAGCATCTCTATTGCCTCTCCACACGCAACGGATCAGTGCTCTGGAAAGTAAAGACTAACGGACCAGTGCATTCAACTCCCAGTATTTCAGGCGGTGTTGCTTTCATTGCCGGTTGCGATGAGCTGTTTCGCGCCGTGCACATTGCTGACGGCCGCGAGATGTTCAATGTGTCGTCGGGCGCTTACACGGGAGCCTCGCCGGCACTCAGTGGTAGTTCCGCGTACTATGGGACCTTCAATAACGAAGTGCTAATGGTAAGCCTTAACGAACATCGCATCATCTGGCATTATCAACATCCGCAACGTCACTTTCCTTTTTATTCATCGGCCGCGATCACTCGGAATCGGATCGTCATAGGCGGGCGCGACAAAATAGTTCACGGTCTGAATCCTGCCGGCAAAGCAGTTTGGACATTTGCAACCAAAGCGCGAGTTGAATCCTCGCCGGCCATCGCGGGCGGGAGAGTGTTTGTCGGTTCAAACGACGGAAGGTTCTATGTTTTAAATCTCAACACCGGCGCAAAGCTGTGGGAGTTCAACGCCGGAGCGCCGCTTTCCGCTTCGCCGGCCATTGGTAGAGGCCGCATCGTTATCGGCTCACAGGATGGTCGGCTCTATTGCTTCGGCTGAGCTACAGAAAACTAGCCGCGGATTTGCGCAGATGGAACGCGGATAAGAAGAGACTTAAAAGCAGGAATCACATCAGTCAGCTAGAGTGCGAGCCAGAGGAGCGGGGGCAAGCCCACCTTCCCAACCTGAGAGCTTCTCCAATTGACTCATAACTTCAACGTGGAAAGCCTTTCAATTAGCGATCAGCACCTCAAGTAATTGAAGCTCGGGGTTGGGAAGGTGGGCTTGCCCCCGCTCTTGGCTTGTCGAACAAATCAGTTACCAACTAAAAATATTTCGCAAGGGTTGCCTGCCTGGGTTTTTTCGTCAGCAGCGAAACACCCAGCATCAGCACTGCTGACACCAACACCATCGGCACCACCGGCATGAAACCAAAAACCGCGGTGCCCCCGGGAGTCCGGGACAGAGCTTCAGCTCCGCCGATGGTCCAAACAATTGATGGCGGCCCCGGAGCAGGCGCCGGCACAACGTGCTGGAAAATAGCTACAGCAACTACTGCCGCTGCGGTCCATACAGCTACGGCCAATGCGCCCCATTTCGTGCTTCCCTTCCAGAACAACGCCGCAACGAGCAAGGGAGAAAGCGCTGCAAACCCCGAAAAAGCGTATTGTATGGCCAACTCAAAAATCGTCTCGGGCGCGCGCAACGCCACTGCATAAGCCACTATGGTAATGATCACAATAAAAATGCGGCCGGTATGTACCTGTACAGCTTCACCAAAACGTCTCTTGCCCCCATAGAAAGCGAAAACGTCCTCCGTGAACATCGTTGAGAGCGCCAGTATCTGCGAATCGCTCGCCATAACTGCCGCCATGATTCCGGCACCGAGCAGTCCCGCGAGCCAGAGCGGCGCGTAACGTTGAAGCAGCAGCATGATTACGTCGTCTCCCGCTGCTTGCTCGCGCAACTCGTCACGAGCCTCAGGCGCCATCGTTTTCCCCTGCGTTGCCAGCGTTCGACGCGCCTCCTGTTTCGCGCGTATCTGCGGAACGTCAGTAACGCGGTTCGCCATTACACCGAGAAAAACACAAGGAAGCCAGATAGCAACAATGCAGAGCGGGTAGAAGATCACAGTCTTCTTAAAATGGCTCATCTTTTCTGCCGTCAGACAAAAGATAAGAATGTGTGGAAAGGCAATGGCTGACAGCGGAATGAAGGTGTAACTAAAGAAGTAGAGCGGCGAAATTCGCTCGCGCGTGAGCAATGGGGCCAATGCGGGAGAAGCAAGCATAGCGTTAGCGGCATTGTGAAATCCGCCCATACCCATGCCGATGACGATAATCGCGATGGCGCCAAACAGCAGAAAAAGAATTGTCTGAAACGTGTTGACCCACGCGGTACCACGCATACCACCAAAGAACACGTAACTCATGACTACCAACGCAACGATTGCCCCACCAAACCAATAAGGCACCAGGCCGCCGCTAATGACGTTTAAGGTTGTGCCGCCGCCCATGATTCCGATGATGATGTAGGGGACCAGCAGCACTGCCTGCACAACGAAAATCATTGTGCCGATGTGTTCGCATTCCCACCTGTCTCGGAACATCTGTACCGGCGTCATAAAACCGTGCTTCTTTCCGAGCGCCCAGACGCGAGTGCCGATCAAGAAGATTGTCAGCGGTATAACCAAACCGGAGGAAGACGCCATCAAGCCAAAGGTGACGATGCCATTAGAGAACGCATGACCTGATGACCCAAGTATCGCAAAGGCGGTCATGTTTGTTCCGAAGAGCGAAAAGAGGAAGACGAATGGACCAAGCGAACGGCTCGCCAGGAAATAGTCTTCCGCCTGCTCGCGTCCTCTGGCCTGACGAAAGGCGAA
>DASWDX010000139.1:0-4541 GCA_036395055.1 Pyrinomonadaceae bacterium
GCAAGTGTGGCGGACGTTTAGAGAGGCTGCAATCCGCGCCTGCGATCCAGTTCAAAGGTTCGGGCTGGTATGTAACCGACTACGCTGGCAAAAGCAGGAGCGCGGCGGAGAAAGCTGAGAAAGAAACTGCTTCTGCAACCGCCTCTTCGGACGATAAGCACGCCGATAAGTCTGAGAAGAAACCTAAAGAGAGCTCCCCGGCAAAGAAGACTTCCGAAAAAGCTTCCACAACCAAAGTCCCCAGTGGTGATTGAAGCACGCGTCCTCAGCGTTAAGTTGATGTATCAATCACGATCTGCCCATGCGCTGGAAAATCGAGCAGCCCAAAAGCCTTGCCGCGCGCGTCTCGGTTACGCCGCCGCGTTCGTTTTGCTTCTCGGTCTATCCGCAGCGCTTATGGGCCAGGCGGGTCGACGTCCGGCCACATCGAATGAAGGCGGCGTGCTGGTCGGTATTGTTGCCAGGCGGACAGACAACTCGCCCGCGCAGATTACTGCCAAACAACTTTCTGTCTACGATAACGGTGTCGAGCAGACAATAAGAAACTTCACCCCCGATCCTTCACCGGCGCGGATCGTTTTGTTAGTCGATAACTCCCTGACTATTCGTGCTGATGTTGAGAAGCTGGAACGCGCTGCACGCGAGTTTGCCTACGAGATTTTTGAAGGCGACAAGTTACTGATCGTGGGCTATGACGAAGAAGCGGAGATCGTTTCAGACTGGACGGACGATGCCAGGTCGATCGAGTCTTCACTCAAGCTGTTCCGGAAAAAAGGTCAACCACATCTCTTTGACGCAGCCAGCGCAGTTATCGAGCAGGCTTTGCGCGCCATGCCCGCACAGAAACGCGTGATTGTCGTGATCAGCGATGGCCTCGACCGTGGCAGCAAAACTTCATTCGAAAGGATTCTGGCTGAGTTGCAAAAGCAGGACATAGCTGTTTACGCGGTACAGGCGCAGGACCGCACTCGCGGCGCTATACGTCGGGACGTGCCAAAGCCGAGACAAGTGATCGACAAGCTGGTGGAAGGAACCGGCGGCGTCATCTTTTCAATTGATGAGCCGGGGATTGCCGCGAAGAGCATTTGCGATGAGCTCAAGAAGAACCGCTACGTACTTTCTTATCTGCCATCGAGCGCGCCGTTTGGGGAAGCGCGAAGTTTGTTGGTCCTCGGCGATGAGGGGATTACGGTGCGAGCAAAAACGGCACAGCAGCCGAATTGAGATTGGCATCCAAACCCATCCTCAGATTCCACAGATTTCGCAGATTCAAGAGACCAAGCTTAAAGCATCCTATGGTTTCAAGGTCTAGACTTTTGAATCCGTGAAATCGGCGTAATCTGCGGATTACTTTCATTGTTTCTTTCTCGAGTAGAGATAAAACAAAAACGCGATAATCCCCAGCACCAGACTCTCCATGAAGACAAAGAAACGCGGATTGAAAATTCCGTCTTCGGTGTGGGCGTCTGAGTAAGCGACAAACGTCCCGAGAGCGAGTCCCGCCGCCAGCCAGATGAATTGTCGTTTTGCGTCCCACATAGACAGTCAACAGTGAACAGTGAACAGTCAACAGTGAACAGTGAACAGTGAACAGTGAACGGTAGACAGTGGACAGTAAACAGCCAGCAAGACCCTTTCTTAATCTGATTGGCTGTGTGCTGTTTACCGTTTACTGTCTACTGTCCACTCTTCACGCTTCACTGTTCTTCCAGCAATCCTGAAAGCCAGTGCATGATGTTGAGCGCTAGCTGCCGGTTATCGATGCCGGGGCGGTTCATGCCAAACGGCATCCGTTGCGCACCTACTATTTGTGCTAAGAGCATGCCTGCCTCGCCGAGGATTATCACGCGGCCTTTGCCAAACTTCATTGCGATGCCTTGCGCCCGGCCGGCGGCGGAAACAGGTTTCGTGTTGTCTTCAGGCATCGCGTCCACGGCTGTGTCGGCCAGTTTCATAAAGGAGACGCTATTAGCTGGTCCTTTCAACGATTGACCGGTGAAGGCGATTATTTTGTTGATCCGTTCGCTGTCATTGCGTCCGAGTGTTACCGGATGATCTGCGAGCCGGCCGCTTGCACGCGTGTAGACAATGAAGCCCGGATTGTCCGACGCCTTATCGTAGTTTTGCTCATCAATGGTGAACATCTTGCTCATGTCGACATCGAAGCGCTTTGCGAGCACTTGATTTGCTGAGCCCGGCGCGTGGTCCGCGATCAGCAACAGCGAACCACCGCGGCGCACCCAATCGCGCACCACGTCGCTCTCCGCTTCGGTGAATGCAGCATCGCTTGCATTAAGGTCGTTCATGCGAGGTGCACCCAGGGCATTCGAGATGATCAGAATGCGATAACGCTCCAATACATCCCGCGAGAAAAGTTGTTTGTTAGAGGTGACCTGGTAACCGTCGTTCGTAATTAGATCAGCGAAGGGTTTGTACCGGCCAGTCGCAGTGTGAAAGTTGTTGTGCGCCTCATCAAACAAAACTTTCGGGCCATTCCTTTTACCGTTGCTTTTGTAAGCAGGCTTCGCTACTTTTGCGTCGAAGTCTGGGTCGGCCATTTGTCCCCCCTGTTGTTGCAAGGCAGGCATCTGGCCGCCAAAGGTCAGCGCAAAGCTGGCGTTGCCAACCTTTTTGTCGCGTTGGAAAATTTCAATGGTGCCGTTGAGGGTGTCTCCGGCAAACTTGCCGGAAAGCTTCAACAGGTTCCGCCCCATATCCGCCGCGAAAGAAATCTCGGCGCCAGCGATCTTCAGGTCATGCACCACCGGGGTGATTTCCTGACCTCCAAGACGAAGTTTCATGCTGGCTTTCCATTGAGAGCCGTCGTTCGCTAGTGTGATTTCCAATCCGCCTGGACCCTCGTCAGTTGTCATCGGTCCCGCCCAGATACCGCTGGGGTCAGACCGCATTTGAGCGACTGCGAACTGGGCAGCGCAGAGAATCACGAGTAGTGAGACGATATATGCAAGCGACTTAATCATGTTGCCGGCAACAGTAAACAGCAAACAGCAAACAGCAAACAGTAAACAGCAAACAGTAGACAGTAGACAGTAGACAGTAGACAGTAGACAGTAAACAGCAAAGGGTAATTACCGCGTAACTATAGCAACGACGGAGTCGGCGACGAAGTTGCTCGGCTGTCTGCCGTCTACTGTTTGCTGTCTGCTATCTGCTGTTTACTTTAGTATCCCCGAAAGCCAGTGCATGATGTTAAGCGCAAGTTGCCGGTTGTCTATGTTAGGTATGTTCATACCAAACGGTTGGTTGTCGCTGCCAGTTAACTGCGCCGAGAGCATTGCCGCATCTCCCAGCGACACCACACGTCCTTTTCCCAGGCGGAAGGCAATACCCTGGGCGCGGCCCGCTGCGGAGTTAGTTTTCACCGGCGACGCAATCTTATCGACGGCTGAGTCGGCGAGTTTAAGAAACGCTTCGCTTCCTTCGGGTCCTTTCAGCGACTGGCCGGTAAAAACGATCACTCGGTTGACACGCTCCGCTTCGCTGCGTCCGCTTAAAATCGCATGCTCGGCAAGCAGATGATTCTCGCGAGAATAAACCATGACACTGGTGTTGTTTTCCTCCTTAGCCGCATTTGCCGGATCCATCGTGTAGCCCTTGCTCATGTTGACTCCCAGGCGCGTCGCGAGAATTTCAGCCGCGGAACCGAAGGGCGCCTCGTCGGCAACAAAAAGCAGTGCGCCTCCGCCGCGTATCCATTCACTTACCACGTCACACTCGGCCTTCGTAAACGCCGGACTGTCAGCGCCTTCGTCATCAATGTCTTCGGCACCGAGAGGGTTAACGATCACTAGAATCTTAAAACTTTTGAGCGACTCCTTTGTGAAAGGTTGGCGATTCGCAGCTACGTGATAGCCATCGTTGAAGAGCAGATCAGCAAACGGTTTGTAACGACCACGCGCAGTGTCGGAATTGTTATGGGCCTCGTCGAAGAGAACGCGCGGAAAGTTTTTTGTGAACGCCGGGTTATCGACCTTAGCGTTGAAATAGGGATCGGCAATTTGCTGTGCGCTTGCTGCCATGCTTATCAGGATCACTACTAAATGACTAAATAATAACTTGGCGAATTTGGTCGTCATCGTGTTCATTTTCCAATCTGCGGGGCCAAGCCCACCTTCCCAACCTGAGAGACGGGCTAATTGGCTTGGTAACTCACGTCTTGAGAGCCTTTCGATCAGAAATGCAGAAGCTAACTTTGTTCAGCTCATGGTCGGGAGGCGGGCTTGCCCCGCCTGATTGAGATGGCGGAATAATTAAGCTCGAGCATGAAGCTTCTCCAACCTCTCTGCCGCGAGTTGGAGCGTCGCATCCTTCTTACAAAAACAAAATCTTACCTGCTGGTGACCACGCTCGGGAACGCTGTAGAAACTTGAACCTGGCACACAGGCGACGCCGACCTCGCGGATCAGATGTCTCGTGAACTCCACGTCATCCGCGAAACCAAAAGCCGAAATGTCCGTCATGATGTAGTAGGCGCCGTCCGGGCGAAACGTACCGAAGCCGGCCTTCTCCAGCACCGGCAA
>DASWDX010000140.1:0-6918 GCA_036395055.1 Pyrinomonadaceae bacterium
TCACCGCCACCAGCGGCACGCTGAATTTCCGCAATGATCGCTACGAGATAACGCGCGCTTTGATGGACCTCCCGCCGCAGCGACAGGCTGATCCGATCATAAATATTCAGGGAGAATCACAGATTCGCGGGTATCGCGTCACCGTCGGTTTAACCGGCCCACTTTCCCAACCGCAGGCAGTCATTAGTTCTGAGCCGGCCCTGCCGCAGGCTGATGTCGTCTCCCTGATCACCACCGGCCAGCTTGCTACGGGAGACACGAGCACTTCCATACTTTCTCAATCTGGTTTGGGAACCGCGACGAGCCTTCTGACCGACGCTCTTATCAATGCGCCGGCACAACGTGCCACCAGCAAGCTTTTCGGATTGAGTCGCTTTGAGATCAATCCGGTAATCAGCGGCACCGGATCCACGCCCGCGGCGCGTTTGACAGTGGGGAAGAGAATCAACAAAGACCTGTCGGTTACCTACTCGACTAATGTTACCTCCGATCCCAATCAAATTCTGGCCGTCGAATATCGTGTTTCAGACCGCCTGTTTTTCATCGCGCAGTATGAACAAGCGTCGACACGGAAGTTAACTGCGCGCAACAACAATTTCAGTTTTGAGATTCGGTTCAGAAGACGTTTTTGAAGGTTCCCGCGTGGGTGGCCGGCGTGGGCTCGAAAATATGGGTCTGTATTTCACTGGGAATTCTTTGCGGCTCTTTGCGGATCTCTTGCATCCTTTGTGGCTGGATAGAGATGGGAAAACCAAACCGCAAAGAGCCCAAAGATTGTCGCAAAGGGCCGCAAAGGGTTTGCGTCAACGCTCTCTTTCAGTGATCGTGCTAACCGTGTTGCTGCTCACGCCCCTGATTGTTCGGGCGAGTTCAACCTTTGCGGAATATGAAGGGCGGCTAATCAGCGCCGTGGAGATTACTTTTGAGGGTTCGCCTGCCGATCCGGCCGTCGAAGCAGAATTCCTGTCCATTGTCAGAGTGTTACCTAACACCCAATTCTCGGCCGTTAACGTACGCGACTCATTGCAAGCCTTGTACGATTCTGAAAGAGTGGCGAATGCGCGAGTGGAAGTATTCGACGCCGGCTCCGGTGCGGGTGGGCCCATTCGGTTGCGCTTTGTGATTCATCGCCAGGTGCAAATCGGCGATGTTAAGTTTCAACTGACCGCCGCCAGCGGAACACCAATTTCCGAAGATGAGCTGCGCGCCCGTTTAAACCTCAGCCAGCCCGGCACGCGTCTCTCGAAACAGATAATTCTTCGCAACGCTGATGAACTTCAGGTCTATCTGCGGGATCGTGGCTACTTCAATGCTGTGGTCGAGCCTCTTGAGCAATTGGACGCAAGCGGAACAAGAGCAACCGTCACATACCGCATCGTACCCGGCGAACAGGCGCGGGTTGAGTCGTTCATCATAAATATCACTGGATTTGATCCGGGTCCGGTTAAACTGCTGCTGGAGCTCCAACCTCGGGCGCCTTTTACGCGTGAGGCGCTCGGCTCGGATACGAAGAAGATCCGCCAGGCCCTAATCGATCAGGGATACCTTTCTCCCTTGCTTGACGATGCCAGAGTGGAACGGGACGCTGAGCGAAACCTCATCACGATCAAGCTAAATGGTGCCGTCGGCCCGAAGGTTAATGTGCTCGTTCCGAATTATCCACTCAGTGAGAAGACTGCCCGCGAACTTTTGCCGGTGAAGCGTGAAGGCAACATCGATCAATCGGCAATCATTGAGGGCGCGCGCCGTTTGCGCAATAAATTGCAGGAGCAGGGATATTTCTTTGCCGAAGTAACTCCGGTGTGCACGGTGACGCCAGCGGCGCCGGCGCTGGGCGCGAACGGCACTGCCGAAACATGTGAAACTTTGAATCCCGAGAGTTTGAGCGGTCACACAGTTGAGATACGTTACGACCTCGAACGCGAACGGCGTTTTAAGCTTACCGATATCCGCATCACGGGCACCAACAAACTAACGTTCGAAGATGTAGCTGCCGATCTCAGGACGCAGAAAGCGAGCGCTCTCGGACTGATTCCGTTTCTCGGTTACGGTCGCGGCTACACTAGCCTCACCCTGCTGGAGCAGGACAAGCGAACAATTAGAAACTACATGCGCGACTTGGGCTACCGGCGCGCCGAGGTCGATGTGTTGCAGGGCGTGTCGATAAGCGGCGAGAGTTTGATTATTACTTTCAACATCAATGAAGGACCATTGACACGAATTGCCGGTCTAGAAGTTCGCGGCAACAAAATTTACACCGACCAACGGCTGCGTGATGAATTGAAAACGGTCATCGACGCTCCTTACTCGCGTTCTCAGGCCCGGGCTGACGGTGAGCGCATGCTCGCGCTTTATGCGCGCGATGGTTATGTCAACGCACAGATGGAATTTTCGCTCGTCGAGCTTCCAAAAAAAGGTGACGACGAGCAGGTGAGGTTGATTTATTCCATCACCAACGAAGGCGACAAGGTTTTCATTAACCGCATCGTTATCAGCGGAGTAACCGGCAGCGCTAAAACGCAACGCACCAAGCGCGACGCGATCTTGCGAGTTATTCCCATTGCCGAAGGCGGCGTGTTGCGCTCGGATCGAATCGCCGATAGCGAACGAGAACTCTACCTGACAGATGCTTATCGCCAGGTGATTATTCGCACGGAAGCCGCGGGAGAAACGGCCTCCGGCTTCAAGCGCCGTGATGTCCTGATCGATGTGGAGGAAAAGAAGCCGCGTGTGATGGACTACGGCGGCGGCTTTTCTACCGACACTGGCCCATTGGGTTTGTTTGAGCTCAGCAACGTTAACCTGATGAACAAGCTGCGGCAGGGAGCGATGCGCCTCAGGGTCAGCCCACAGCAACAGATCCTGAGATTTGAATATCTGGATCCGCGGTTCAAGCGTTTCGGCGAAAAACAATTTGCGCCGCTGGCACTATCGCTACAGTATCAGCGCGACTCAACGGTAACGCGCTTCTTCCGTTCCGCGATCGACCGCGGCACACTGGGCATCGTCCAGCGGCTTGACGAAAAGGGGAACCCGCTTGACGAATTTGGCCTCAAGGTCAAGCAACCCACTATCAACCGCTTTACTGCCACGATTGAGACACAAAGAATCATTGATCAGAAAACGCATTCGATAGTCTTTGCCCGTTACAGCTACGAAGACGTTCGGCTCTTCAATACTCAGAGTTTGCTGATTAAGCCTATCCTGCAACCGGATCGTGCGATTCGGCTTTCACGGTTTGGAGCTTCGTTTGTTCGTGACACGCGCGAACGATGCGAACGCGGGTTGCTGGGCACAGTTCGCGATCCCGATGAGGAAACGGGCGCGCCCGGCGAAATCTGCCGCTACAACCAGTTAGATGCCACCCGCGGCGACTTCTTTAACGTTGACTATGCAATTGCCTTACGGCAACTAGGTGGAAACGTTTCCTTCAACCGGCTACAGGCTACCTATCACCGTTATTACAAAGTGAATGCGCTACGTGGGACTGTGTTAGCAGGAAATGCCACGCTGGGTCTCGCAAATCTCTTCAACCCTCGTGATCGGGACGGCAACGGCACAATAGATGAAACCGATCTTACCTTGCCGATCAGCGAGCGCTTCTTTGCCGGTGGGTCCACGACGCTGCGGGGTTTCAATTTCGAAGAGGCCGGCCCGCGACAGGTCATCATTCCACAGGGCATTTTCATCGATCAAAACAAGAAGCCAGTGATTTTGAATCCGTTTACTGTCCCGATTGGCGGCAACGCGCTCGCGATTCTCAATCTTGAGGCTCGCATACCATTGACGAAGTCGCTGCAGGCGGTTCCGTTCTATGACGGCGGGAATGTTTTCCGTCGCATCGGCGATTTGTTTGGCAGGCACGTTGACAGACCGGTGCCGCCGGACGATATCGTAGCGGCGATAAACGCTGCAAATCTGCGTGCCCATTGGTCCAATACGGTGGGCCTGGGTTTCAGAATTCAGACGCCCTTCGGAGGGGCATTAGCGGTGGACTATGGCTTCCTGTTGAATCCACCTGAGTTTCTGATCCCGCAGCGTGGTCCATCGAGCGACCCGAACGATTTTACCGGCACACCGGCAATCTATCGGCTGAAGCGCACGCAGCTTCATTTCAGGTTTACGCAGACGTTCTAAGAAGGGGGAACTGGGGAAAATGGGAAAAAGGGTAAAGGGGAAAGGGCCAATGGGGAAAAGGGAAAAGGGTAAAGGGGGAAGGGTTAAGACTTCGTCCACCATTACAAGTCGTGGCTTCTTCGAGCACGCAAAAGGGTTTTTCGAGTGGGCCAACAGGTTCGTCCCGTTAGCGGTGTTGTGGTTTACCCTTTTCCCTTTCCCCTTTTCCCCTTTTCCCCTGGCCTTCGTTCGCCTAGCCTCCGGCCAGCAAGTCGTCGATAAAATGGTCGCCACGGTAAATGCCGGCATCGTGCCGGAGTGTCGCCAGATTTGTTTGATAACTTATTCTGATCTGCTGTGGCAGTTAGCCCTGCAACCGAACACGCCTCTCGACAATCCCACCTCAGTTGATCTCAATCATGCTTTGAGTTTGATTGTTGACCAGAGATTGATCCTTCAGGAGGCCGAGAAGTTACCGTCGATTGCGCCAACTTCGGAGGAGATCAAGACCGCGCGCGATGAATTGGTAAAGGCATTTCCTTCTCCGGCAGAATTTCAACAGCGGCTCCAGCGCGTAGGATTAACGGCTGAGAAACTCGATGAAATTCTCGACCAGCGACTCCGAATTGAAAAGTACCTTGATTTCCGTTTTCGCAACTTTGTGGTGATTTCGCAAAAAGAGGTCGCTGATTACTACAAAGATGCCTACGTGCCCCGCCTCAAAACGCGCGCGCCCGGTCAGATTGTGCCCACCCTGGATGAAGCTCGCGTCGAAATAGAAAAAACTCTGACCGAGGCCAAAATTGAATCTGACACGGATGCCTTTCTCGATAACGCGCGCGAGCGCGCCGAGATCGTTATACTCAATCCGGTGTGATGGTTCGTCGGTTGAGGGTGGGATCTGGCGGGTTACGTTGATTTCCAACAGGCACTGATTGTACAGCCCGCAATCGTTGACAGGCATCCCAGCCGCAGAGCATTCATAGGTAAGATCGTAGGAACGGTATTCGGTAAAGATTATGCTAAAGAAACTATCGGCACGGGATTCACTATCTAAATGGATTCTTGTGGTAACGTTTTTCCTGGGCGGGATAAGTTTTGCATCGCTTAATACTGAAAGTGCTTTAGCTGGCTCCGGTCAGCGGCAAAGAACTACTGGTTCAGCAAATGCAAGAGTAGTCTCAGTAAATGGTTTTCCCGGGCAGGACATCGGCGCGAAGATCAACGCCGCCGACAAAGCTCTGGGAGCAGGGAAAGGTGAAATAGTGGTCAAGGGCGGAGGCACGATCGCCACGCAAGTGATCGTTTCTTCCGACCATGTATTGCGCTTTCTGCCCGGTACCTACGCTTCCAAGACCACCAATATTCCGATTCTCTTGAAGCCCCGTTCGTCACTAATTGGTGCAGGCTGGGAATCAATCATTCTTGAATCGACTGCGCCAGGACAGTTTACAGTCGTCAGTGCCTACAACCACTCTATCGAAAACGGTACGGCCGATTCGGGGTTAACAATTCGTAACCTCCAGATCAAAGGCGCAAACTCCGGCTTTAATTCAGCGCCACAAGCGGTCTCGCTCGGAAATTGCTCCGGGTGTCTGGTGGACAAAGTTTGGATCAATGGCACGCGTTCGATTGGTATGCAACTCGGAGGCTCCTCGCGCAGGGGCTTCTTCGCCGACAATTCCAAAATTACCAACTGTCTCTTCACTCGGGTGGCCTCGCAAAATCTCGCGCTCGTCAACGGCAAGAATATTGTCTTCGAAGGAAATCGTTTCATGACTTCCGGACAGGTGGGCGGACCGGGGAACACAAACATAGACCTTGAGGTTAATGAAGGCACCGATCGCCTCGAAAACGTAATCATCAGAAACAATTTGATCGACGTGCGCAATTCGGAGGTTAGTCCGACAGGAAACGGAATTGTTGTCCAATCAACCTCCGGCACCCCTTATGTCGGTCCAATCCTAATTGAAAAAAACACGATCATCGGCGGAGAAACTCAAGGCACCATTACGAATGTCCTGAGCAACGGCATTTATGTTTTTGGCATTACCATGCGCGACGTTACGATTCGAGATAACACGATTCGCCGGACTGGTCAGAGCGGAATAAGGATTGAAGGCACGCGCATTATTGTAAGCAACAATCAGTTGTTTGATGTCGGCGGGGGAGGCACTCCGGGGTTTGTTGTAGTGGCAACCAACAGTCAGATCGTGGGCAATACCTTAACCTACAGCGGGAAAGGGCCTGTGGATGGGACTCTTCTCGTCATGCCTGAGTCAAAAGGAAATATTATTCAGAACAACCGCGGCTGGGAAGTGCGAGGGAACATTCGCTAATCGGCTCGAGTTTGTCAGGCGCCTCGTGGTGCCGCGAAAATTACACCAAAGAGATACAATGGAGCATTGTGCGAAGAGCCGAATCCTACCTTCACCGGAAAACTTTGGTTTTCTTCATCTGAATTGCCCAGCGCTAAGACCGAGTTGCTTAGGCTGAAACGTTTTCTTCCTCCAGGTCATTAAACTATGAACAGCGAAGCTCTCTGGCGCTAGACCGCGACATAAATCGCTCTTAGGGTTGTATTTTACTCCGCAATGTAATATGAAGCCTTTGCAACAGACGTTCTTCGCTTAACTTTTCACCGGGCGGAGATTTCTCGCGTCCGCTCTTGACTCACAACCTTTCAGCAGCTGCGGCCTTTACGCCGGGGAGGCACCATGGGACTCTTCAATTCCACAATTCTGGACGTAATCATCGGGTTAATATTTGTATATCTGCTGCTGGCAATTCTTTGTACTGCGG
>DASWDX010000141.1:0-9315 GCA_036395055.1 Pyrinomonadaceae bacterium
TAGATTCAAGACCTCGCGGCATAACGTCAGGAGTTGACCGCAAGCGGCGATTATCGCTCCAGCGTTAAGCGTCTTCCTTCATTGATGGCTTCTTTGAGGCTGAACCTATCCTCATAAAGAGCCTTGCCGATGATCACACTATCAATGCGGCTCTCATTCAGCCTTCTAAGACTGATGATGTCAGCAAGCGAAGAGACCCCACCCGAGGCGGTGACTCTCAATCCGGACTCACGCGCGATCATGCGAGTCTGTTCCAGGTTGACGCCGGCGAGCATGCCGTCGCGCGACACATCCGTATAAATGATCCGCTCCACTCCGAATGCTGCAACGCGCTTAGCAAGCTCCACAGCGGTCAGTGTTTGTCGTTGTTCCCAGCCGCGGGTCATAACTTGATTGTCGCGAGCATCAATTCCTACGCACACTCGCGAGCCGAACATGTCGACAAGTTTTGCCAGCGCATCCGGCGAGTCTACTGCTAAAGTGCCGACCACTACCCTGCTCGCGCCCAGCTCAAGCACCCGCGCTACTGCTTCGAGACTGCGCAAGCCGCCACCAAACTGAACTGGAATTCTTATCCCGCCAATAATCTCGCGAAGCACTTGCCGATTTCGCGAATTGGAGTCGGAGAATGCGCCATCCAGATCGACGATGTGAATTATCTGTGCACCACTGGCCTCGTAGCCCAGGGCAATTTCGCACGGATCGCCGTCATAGACCGTGGCGTTGTCTTTGCGGCCCTGACTTAGCCGCACGCAGTGGCCATCGCGCAGATCAATGGCAGGGATTATTACGAGAGGCATTAGCTAAACTTTCATGGGATACAGCCTGGGAAGGAGGAAGGCTAAGGATGAAAATCTCAGGCCCGGCCGTGGCTTCCAATCGTTTCATCCTTCATCTTTCCGCTTCCATTCCTTAGTTATTACTGTCTCCATCACTCGATCAAACAGCAGTCCATTTGTGGAAATTGCGTTGCCTCCGCGAATCGTTCGCGTTCCATTCCAATCAGTAAACGTGCCGTCAGCCTCTTCCAGAATCGGAAGCAAAGGAGCGCAATCCCAAATGTTCATCACCGGGTCGAGCATGATATCGGCCCGGCCGGTTGCGACGAGCACGTGTCCGTAAGCGTCACCCCACGTCCGGCGTGCATGAACCTGTCGCTGCAACGCCTCTGCCGCGGGACCAAAGCCGTATTGCTCGCACACTCCAAAGTCAGTCGACAAAAGTAACGCCTGATCCAGCGACCTGGTTGCAGAGACATGAGCCGGTTCGCCATTCCAGAAGCAGCCCAATCCCCGCGCGGCGTAGACAAGCTCACCTAATGCCGGAAGATTGACTACCCCCAGGATCGGTTCATCCTCGAGCTCCAATCCGATGAGCACGCCGTAAAGCGGTACTCCATGCACGAATGAATACGTGCCGTCTATTGGATCAAGTATCCAACGACGCTTCGATGAACCTGATTCCTCACCTTCCTCTTCACCGAGAATTGAATCGTCGGGGAAAGCTGCTGCGATACGAGTGCGCAGGTAAGTTTCGGCTTCGCGATCCGCAATCGTCACGAATGAGTTGTCAGCCTTGCGTTCCGCTACAAACGATCCCTGATAATGACGCCTGGTGATTTCGCCTGCTCCAAGCGCTATGTCCACAGCGAAGTCCAGGAGTTGGTTAAGTTGGTTGGCATCTGTCGGCATCCAGTGTCACCACTATTGGTAAGCATGCAACGAGCCGGCGGAGCAGACTGGTTGAATGCTTCTCACTTTTTTTCTCGGCTTACGAGTTCATCGCGCACTTCTTCCAAAGACAATCCACGCTCAACGAAGAGGACCACCAGGTGATAGAGGAGATCGCAACTCTCCTTCACCAGGGCGCTCAGATCATCATTCTTCGCGGCGATGATCGTTTCCGCCGATTCCTCGCCAACCTTTTTAAGAATCTTGTCCAGCCCCTGATCGAAAAGATAAGTAGTGTAAGAGCCCTTGGGTCTTTCACGCTTTCTCGATTCAACCAACTCATAGAGACTATCGAGAACCTCGGCCAAACCGTCTGGACCCACTGCCGGGCCAGCCTCAAGCGTAGGGACCGCAAACGGACCGGCATCCTGAATCTGATTGTGGAAACACGAGTCGGCGCCCGTATGGCAGGCCGGCCCATTCGGAACGACCAGCACAGTGAGCGCATCGCGATCACAATCCAAAAGCACATCCACAACTCGCTGAGTGTTCCCGGAAGTTTCTCCCTTGTGCCATAAACAGGACCGTGAGCGTGACCAGAACCACGTTTCGTTAGTTTCAAGTGTTTTAGCCAGGCTCTCGGCGTTCATGTAGGCGAGCGTCAACACACGCTGCGTGCCGACATCCTGTACCACGACCGGAATCAGACCAGCCGCATCAAAATTCACATCTTCAATTGCGATCTTCATCTCACCACCACCCCTCGCGCCCGCAAATAATCCTTCACCTCCGCAATCTTGTAGTCGCCGAAGTGAAAGAGTGATGCCGCGAGCACGGCGCTCGCGCCGCCTTCCGTGAGAGCCGCGTAAAAATGTTCGAGCCGGCCCGCGCCGCCCGAAGCAATAACTGGAATTCGCACCGTGGAACTGATTGCGCGCGTCAATTCAAGGTCGTATCCGTCGCGCGTGCCGTCCTTGTCCATGCTCGTCAACAGTATCTCACCGGCGCCGAGCCGCTCTGCTCGCTGCGCCCATTCGACTGCATCCCACCCTACGTTCCTGCGTCCGCCATGTGTGAAAACTTCCCAGCCACTTGACGAATCGCCGGCGCTTCGTTGGCGCGCATCAATGGCAACGACAATGCACTGGCTGCCAAAGATCTCGGCGGCTCTACTAATCAGATCCGGTCGTTCAACGGCAGCCGTATTCAGCGAAACTTTATCAGCGCCGGCCCCCAATACCGCTTGAATGTCTTCGCTGGAGCCGAGGCCACCACCAACAGTTAAAGGTATGAAGACCTCATCCGCCACACGACGCACCAGGTCCATGATGATGGCCCGCTTATCGGACGACGCAGTGATATCCAGAAACGTCAACTCATCCGCGCCCTCGGCATCGTAGCTGCGCGCTTGTTCCACGGCGTCACCTGCGTCAACCAGCGAAACGAAACGTATTCCTTTGACCACACGACCGCGGTCAACGTCGAGACAGGGAATAATTCGTTTCGCTAACATGGAGTGGTCACCAGGTAGAACAGCCGTCGAATTGATTTTCCGTTTCTCATTTGACATTTCTCATTTGACATTTGGTCCCCGCCAGTTTTCTGTCATTGTCCAGGAGTTTCTCCGCGCTCCGTTTAGATAGGACACTTGTGCCCCTACCGGGCAGGCGGACAAGTCCGCTTTCTAAACAATCTTGAAATTCCATTTGTCGTTGGTCTCCAAGAGTCTGATGAATGCGGGCAATGGAAAATAAGCTTTTCGCCTCTGTCGTCACCGAGCACCTCTTGCAAAATTAGCCAGGAGCCGCAGTCCCGCTGCCTGGCTCTTTTCGGGATGAAACTGGACCCCGCAGATATTCTCCCGGGCAACCACTGATGGATAAAGCGCGCCGTATTCAGTCTCGCCAATGACAACCGCCGGGTCATCTGCTTCGCAGGAATAGGAATGAACAAAGTAAAAGAAGGCGTTGTCCGAAACGTCAGCCAGCAGCGGATGAACCCCGCGCTGTCGCACCTGGTTCCAACCAACCTGAGGGACAACCAGATCGCCGGGAAAGCGGCGCACACGTCCCTTCAGCAAACCTAATCCGCGAGTATTTCCAAACTCTTCTGATTCCTCAAACAGCATCTGCATTCCAACGCAAACGCCGAGCAGCGGTGTCCCTTCCTTCACGCGTTCGCGAACAAGCTCGTCAAATCCACGCGAGCGGAGTTCTCTCATGCATGCAGCAAAGGCGCCCACACCGGGCAATACCAGCCGGTCCGCGCGGCGCAATAACGATTCGTCAGAAGTCACGACAGCGTCACAGCCCATTGCGGCAAAAGCCTTTTCCACCGAACGCAGATTTCCCACTCCATAATCGATGATCGCCACCCTTGCCATTTTGGCCACGATGATTACAGGGCTCCCTTCGTGCTCAACACACCCGTGATGCGCGAATCGCGATTTACAGCTTGTCGCAATGCACGCGTGGTTGCTTTAAAAGTACCTTCAAGAATGTGATGGGTATTGCGACCGCGCAGGCAGTCAATATGGAGATTGAAGCGCGCCGTCTCAGCCAGTGAGCGCCAGAAATGTTCTGCCAGCTCGACGGAGAAATTTCCGATTTTCTGTCTGCGCGTCTGGACTTCGTAGACCAGATAAAACCGGCCGGACAGATCAATAACGGAACGACACAGCGCTTCATCCATCGGCACGATTGCTTCGCCATAACGAGCAATACCGGCTTTGTCACTCAGTGCCTGCGTCAATGCCTGACCGAGAGTGATCGCAATGTCTTCCACTGAATGGTGATCATCGATCTCGAGGTCGCCCTTGCAATCGACTTCAAGATCAAACAAGCCGTGACGAGCAAACAGATCAAGCATGTGATCGAGAAAAGGCAAGCCAGTGCTGACGTGAGACCGTCCACTGCCGTCGAGGTTAAGGACGACACGCACGTCTGTCTCTTTTGTTTTTCGGTGGATCTCAGCGATCCGCTGCTGTGTCTTTGTGCTCATGATCATCCTCGCTAACTGGTTCGATCACATTCCGCTGACGAATCCCTCAATCTGCGTGGCCGAAAGCATAGGTCCAGGCTTTCAACCCGGAGGGTTACGACGAAAGTAGCCGGTGGTCGCAGCGTAGCGAAGACCACCGGACGCCAGTCGGTAGCTCGACCGCATCCTGGAGGGATGCCAGGGTTTTCTGACACCCCTCCGGGGTGCGAACCTTTTCGCTTTGTCTTCCGGTGGTCTGCGCTACGCTGCGACCACCGGCTACTATCTGGCAGCCCTTCAGGCTGATTTCAAAATCTCGCGGAGCGCCCTGACCAACCGATCGTTCTCTTCTGGCGTTCCAACACTCACGCGAAAATATTCATTCAGCATCGGATAGCCGCTAACGTCTCGAATCAAAATGTCCCTCTTCAGTAACTCAGCAAAAACTCGCTTTGGTTCGTCGTTCGAGCGCACCGCCATAAAGTTCGCTTGAGACCGAATCGGAACGAGTCCCGAAATACTTGCGAGCTCAACATACAAACGATCACGCTCGGCACAAATCGCCACTACCAGAGGCAGGAGCTTGGCCTCGAACAGCTCAACCGCAACTTCAGCCGCAGTCTGCGAAAGGGCGTTTAGGTTGTAAGGCAGCACCGCCTTCGCGATCTCGCGCACCAGCTCAGGCGACGCCAGGAGATAACCGACACGCAACGCCGCCATCGCCATTGCCTTGGAGAAAGTGCGCAGCACCACGAGGTTTTCATGATCACCGAGGAGCGGAACGGCGGAATGACCACGGCCCAAACGGGGCTGTCCCGCCGTGGGCCCCGCGTCGGCAAACTCGTGGTACGCCTCATCCACAACGATCAGTCCACGAGCTGCTTTTAACAGGACAACCAATTCTTCATTGCTAATCATGCACCCGGTAGGATTATTCGGCGAACAAATGATTGTTACCACCGGTTGCTTTACCTCAATCTGTTCAACCAACGCAGGCACGTCAAACTGAAGATCAGGGCTGAGCGGAACACTTATGACTTTGCCGCCCAGTACTGTCGTGATCTGGCGGTAAAGCGCAAAGGTAGGTTCGGTAATGAGAACGCGTTTCCCTTCTTCAATCGTTACCATCAAAAGCGCCTGAATCAATTCATTTGAACCGTTGCCCGCAATAATTCCATCCGCTTGCCAGCCACTAAAGTCAGCTAGTCGCTCGTGCAATCGCTGGGGCGCAAAATCCGGATAGCGAGACCAGGCGCGATCCTTCATGCGGTTCAGAGTTTCTTGCTTGATCTCGAGTGGTGCATCCCACGGGTTCTCGTTCTGGTTAAGCTTCACCGCAGCGCGATGCGGCGCCAGGGTGTACGGCCGCAGCGCGCGAACTGAATCTTTGATTGAGTTAGAGATGCTCGCTGGTTTACTCATGATTCTTCCTGTTCCAGTCTGATCAGCGCCGAGCGCGCGTGCGCATCGAGGCCCTCCGCCGCCGCCAACGCCGCAATCCTTCCCGCCGAACGCCTGATCGCGTCACTCGAATAACGCAACAGACTAGTGCGTTTCACGAAATCATAGACGCCCAACGCCGACGAGAAGCGCGCCGCGCCGCCGGTAGGCAAAACGTGGTTTGGTCCGGCAAGGTAATCGCCGACGGCTTCGGGAGTATGCGCGCCGAAGAAGATCGCTCCCGACTCGCGAATTTGCGCTGCGACGCGTTCATTGTCGTTCGTCATAAGCTCCAGATGTTCCGGCGCCAACTCATTCGTAATCTCACAGGCCTCGTCCAAACTGGCGACGAAAACTATCGCGCCATACCGCGCCAGTGATTGCTCAAGAATAGCTCGGCGTGACAGGGATGCCGCCTGAAGTTTCATCTCCGCGGCCGTGTCACGCGCGAGTTCTTCGCTGGTGGTCAGCAGAACCGCTGAAGCGTCCGGTGCATGTTCCGCCTGCGCCAACAGATCTGCCGCTACGAAGTCCGCTCGCGCCGAACTGTCCGCGATAATCACAACCTCGCTGGGTCCGGCGATGGAGTCGATGCCGACCGCCCCAAAAACGAGTTTCTTCGCTGCGGCGACGTATTTGTTTCCGGGCCCGGTGATCTTATCCACGCGCGGAACTGTCTCGGTCCCATAGGCCAGTGCAGCAATCGCCTGCGCTCCGCCCACCGCGTAGACCTCAGTAACATTCAATTCGACCAGGGCCGCGGCGACAGCAGGGTTTTCAGTCAGCGTTCGTGGCGGAGTTGTTACCCGGATGCGGCGAACGCCGGCGACCTGCGCGGGCACGACATTCATCACTACCGATGACGGGTAGGCGGCGGTTCCTCCGGGCACATAAAGACCGGCCCGGGCGATTGGGCTAATGCGCTGGCCCAACCGCACCCCTTCAGCCGAAGTAATTTCCCAGGACTCTTCCTTTTGGTGTTCGTGAAAGGCGCGCACGTTTTGAATGGCTTCACGTAAGGATTCGAGCACATAGGAATCAACTCTTTGGGCCGACTGATGCAGGGTGTCTTCCGGAACGCGCAAATCAGACGCTCGCAGCTGCACGCCATCAAAACGCGCAGTGTAATCAATCAGCGCCGCATCACCGCGTGTGCGCACGTCGCGAATAATCGTCGCCACCTCAGTAATGAGAGCGTCGTCGAAAGCTACGTTGCGATCTCGGATCGCTTGCAACCTCGTCGCAAGGCGTTCTCTTTCCTGACTCCGAATGATTTCGATCACCCTTCAGACTCCTTCGACCATAGTCATCGCAACAATGCCAGGTTCGGACTTCAAGCTTTAGCTTGCGGTTGGCAAAGGCACAACCTAAAGGTTGAACTCTAAACTATGGACCACCTCAATCGGTTCTCTGTCTCAGTGCGCCGATGAGACTGGTGATTGGTTTTGCTTTCAATTGATAGCTGGCGCGGTTAACCACCAGCCGTCCGGTTGACTCATCGATGACTTCAATTTCCTTAAGTCCGTTTTCGCGAAGCGTCCTGCCTGATTCCACGAGGTCCACGATGCAGTCCGCCAGACCCAACCCCGGGGCTAGTTCCACCGACCCGGATAGTTCGATGATCTCCACTGGCCGCCCGCGAGCGCTGAAATAAGCGCCGGCAATGCGGGGATATTTTGTCGCGACTCTCAACATGCCGAGATCGTCCAACGACACTCCGGTGGGCGCTGCAACTACAATGCGACAACGGCCAATCTCGAGAGTTAACGGCTGCAGTAGATCGGTTCCGGATTCAAGCAGAACGTCGCGTCCAACTACGCCGCAGTCTGCTATGCCATATTCCACATAGACAGGCACATCGGCCGGCTTCACGAAGATAAAGCGATAGCGCCCTGATTCATCTTCTAAGGCCAGCCTTCGCGAAGAGAGGTCCTGGCTTGACACGCCGGCTCCCGCGCCCGCCAATAAAGCTAACGCTTCGTCCTGCAATCTTCCCTTAGCTACCGCAATGGTCAATTCCGGCATAGTTCACCTCACTAACCTATCCAGTAGATTTTCCCGTAAGACTGAGGGATATTCGCTCACCTTTAGCGCGTCGCTCCAGGGCCCTCAGAAAAAGCGCAGAAGGGTCTCCCGAATCCCCGACACCATCGTCGTCCCGCAGTTCCAGCTTCTTAGGCTGCGGCGTGCTCGCCGCGGACAAATCCTTTGCGCGCACGCGTAACACGTCAGTTAACGCGTCCAGGTCTAACACAAAGCCTACTGCGGACTCCGCCTTTCCGAAGCTGGCTGTCAAACCATCATAACGACCGCCACTGCCTACCCGGTATCCCGCGCCGTTGACGTAAATCTTGAATGTCAGGCCGGTGTAGTAATCGAGTCGGGCTACGTCGCCGAAGTCGATCTCGAAACAGTCTGTTAGACCCAGTGAGTCAATGACAGTCCAGAGACCGTCAAGCCGATCCAATGCGGCGCGGGATTGCTCGTTTGAAATCACACTGCGAGCCAGATTCAGGCTTTCGCGCTTGCCGGACAGTTGCATCAGTTGAGCGAATGCCTGAGCTTCCCCTGTCGAGCTATGAGGAATGAGAAAGCGCTCCAGGTCAGCCGCATTGCGGACATCAATCAACTGCCGCATCTCCTCGCGCGAAGTTGGATCCAACCTCAAGCGTTCGGCAACACCGTTGAAGATGCCGACATCGTTCAGCGTAATAGCGTAATTGCCGTTAAGATCCAGGCGGCTCAGGAATTCAGATGCGATCGCGAGGACTTCGAGGTCAGCAACACGCGTGTTTGCGCCGATGAGTTCACACCCGATCTGCGTTGACTCTCTGCGCCATTCGACATGCGACTGTGGTTGTTGACGAAAAACCGGCGCGGCATAGCAGAGACGCAACGGTCGTTCACGTTCCGCAAAAAGAGTGGCGGCGGCTCGGGCAGCTGCGGACGTCACATCCGGCCTTAGGGCGAGCAGGCGTCCATCAGTATCGGTAAAGCGAAAAGCCCGATGAGCTTCTGCCCTGCCCATACCATGCTCAAAAAGCGAGTAGTAATCGACGGTGGGCGTCGTGATCTCTTCATACGACCAGCCGTCAAAAATAGTCATTCCGGTCGCTTCGACAGTACGACGCAGGCGCGCCTCATCGCCGAAGTAATAACGCATCCCGGTGGGGATACTGGAGAGTGGCTCCGTCATCTGGTCCATGTTGCCTCTCTGTGTTTGGGA
>DASWDX010000142.1:0-3391 GCA_036395055.1 Pyrinomonadaceae bacterium
CTTGTAACCCTTCGCGCGGTTGTCAGCAAGCAAACGACACAAAGGACACAAATCGTTGAGGAAATTAGCAGAGCTATGTTAGAGTCGGCTTAGTGTCGATACGTTTAGAGACGGGCAACCCAGCTGCCGCCGACTTTGCGAAAACCGGGTAGGACAAACGACGAGTATGTACGACATCGTAGAAAAGCATTGGCCAATGTCACAGGGCGACGGCAAGGCGGCTCGTAAAAAGCGCCCGCGAATCCTTGCGATTACCACCGACTGCTGCACGGGTTGCGCGGGATCGCCGGCTTGCATCGAATACTGTCCTATCGAGGCCTGTATGTTTTGGGTACCCGACGAAGATCACCCACCATTCGGGCGCATCGAAGTGGATCCTTACCTCTGCATCGGCTGTCAGAAGTGCATCAGTAAGGGACCGGATGGCGCCTTCCTTGACGGTTGCCCGTGGGATGCGATCGAAATGGTGCCAACCGACGACTGGGAAGCCGTGCACGGAATTGCGCTGCCTGACCTTCCGCCCGTGCCACCCAGCCCCTAGTTAGAATTATCAGAACCGGAAGCGGTGGCGGCCAGCTCGCAAGGCTCGCTCAAGTTCAACATTCGATGTAGTGGTCGACTCCTGATTCGAACGAAACGTGGGTCGACAAATACGGAACCGGGAGCGATAGCGACCGGCCTCAAGCAGCGCTAAACACAAAAGCAATGGACGATGTCTCTTGGCTACGGTGTTTGTACTGAACCGCGCCTCCGGTCGCTGATAGCTCCCGGTTCCGTATTCTTCGACTCACGTGCGCGCCATTGCTTCAGTACTGCGCTTTAACGGTTGGTGTTATCGCAGCTTGCCGCCGGTCGCTATCGCTCCCGGTTCCGTATTCCTCGACCCACCATGCTGACTGTTCGATCGGCGAGCCGGTCGCTACTGCGCCCGGATCTGATAATTCCGTGTGTTAATTCTTACGACTCTTGATTACGTTCGCCGTCAGACCTGCTTGTTGTTTTATGCGGGCACTCACCGGCTCACTGCCGCCCGCATAGCGCTCAATGAGCGCGAGATCGCCTTTCTCTCCTACTACTGACAATCCCCGCAGCGCTTCCCAAATGGTTTGTTCGTCGGACTGAATCGTCAACACAGCATCGCCTTTTGAAACGCTTGACCCATTCGCGACCAGAATGCGATCGATTTTGCCAATGAGCGGCGAACGCATTTCAACGACCTGGCTGTCTGGCTCCTGAATGCGGGCCAGAAGAGTCCCGCGACTGACTTGAGCCCTTGTCGATAAGCTGCTCTGGAGGATGCCGGCGGCCGGAGCATTTACCGCGAAGGGTTCCAACATCGCAATGAGTTCTCGATGACCGCTGGGATCATTAAACCTCACCAGTGCCAGCGCCGCGTTGCCCCGGACGATTGGTTCCGGATCGTCCAACAGTTTCTTAAGCGTGTTGTGAAACTCCTCCGCAGTATTATCCGCGCCCATTAGCCAGGCAACGGTCAATCGGAATTCTGTTTCCGGACTGCCGGCCAGGGTCACGATCTGTGGATACCATTGCTTCGCATTCTTATCGCCGTGCTCGATACGCTGTTGGATTTGCAGCAGCGCATGCTGTACGTGTCGCGGATGTTTCTCGTCAACCAGATATTTTGAGATGTCGGAATCGGAAAGACCGCGCCCAAACCAGGTGAAGTACCAGGTCAAAAAAGACGCAACGACAAACATCAAGGCGAGAATAAGAATCGGTCCGGAGGCGCGTACGCGATTCAGTGTTGGAGTGACGATTCTTACGTCGGGGTTGTTTCCATTGTCTTGCGTTTGCTGAGTTGACATGACTTCGCCCGTCACCACACGCACGAACTGCTCATCACTCATTACTTCAGCGTGTGGGGTAAATCTGGTACAGCATCAGGTAGACAACCACGCCGGTTACGGAGACGTATAGCCAAAGCGGCAGCGTCCAGCGTGCGATGCGGTGGTGTCTGATGAAATCTCCACGCACTGCCCGGTAGAGTGTCACAATTATCAGCGGCACTATCACGACGGCCAGTATTGTATGAGTTATCAAGATAGTGAAATATAACGGACGGACAATTCCCTGCCCTGCAAACCTCGTAGCGCCATGGTAGTAATGATAGGTGAGGTAAGAAATCAGAAATAGCGTGGACGTAAGTACAGCCGTAACCTGGCAGTTTCGATGAGTTTGGATTCGACCAAGACGAATAAATCTAAAACCCGCCAGCAACAGGAGAGCGCTGGTGGCATTTAGAACCGCGTTGAGATGGGGGAGAAATGGAACGTATTCAGGCATCGAAGTACATTAATGAGTGAAGAATGAAGAGTGAAAAGTGAGGAGGGAACACCGAAGAGTCGAAAGTATTAGTGCTGAATGGACTCTTCACTTTTCACCCTTTACTCTTCTTTTCACTATGCACTTCTTTCGCTCCCTTCTCAGTGAGCGAATAGAAATCATTTCCTTCTTCTTGAAGTAGCCCTTCTCCGACTAGTCGTTCGACTGCGTCGAAGACGGCAGTGCGCGCGTCGGGATCGTTTTCACCGGCCTCAAACAGAGTATGCAGATCAAGCTTCTCTTTTTGCCATTGGGCAAAGCTTGCGAGTACGCGTTTTTCGATTTCATTCACGGCGGGATTATTCAGGTAACCTGGGCTAGGGCTGCTTTTGCTTCATATGAGCAACCATGGATCTAACATCAGGAGGCATTGCGCGTCCTTTGGCATCCAGCAAAGGCGGCGCTGATTGAGGCAGAGTTCCCGTTGCGGCAGCTTTTGCTTTTACGGTCTTTCGCTCTTGGAAAGGCATTGGGAGCCGGCCTTCGTCCTTCAGATGGAGCAGAGGATTGACGGCAAACATGAGTGCCATCAACATGCACACCATCGTAACGAATAAGTTGTCAGTGGTAAGAAAACTTGGAGAGGTCAACGCGTTCAGCACAGCCAGCGCCACAAAGGCGAGCGCAGCAATAATACAAACTATGTTTAGTACCTTAGCTTCACTCTTCATGACTGTCGTCCCGTTGACTTCGCTGATTCCGTCCACATTAAACCGACCTTATTCTGTCAGTACCACCTGCGTTAGCGGGTGGGTTAATCAATTGGCAGGACTCACCCGCCCGCTACCGCAGGCGGTACTGACTGACGACAAACTGAAGTTTGTTGGACGTCAATGCTTTGCTTTGCCCGTCGGCGCCGGACGCTCTGACATCTCTTCATAACCACAACGTTCGCATTGCCAAATCGGAAAGGTCCCGGTCGGATCAGTCGTACTCTGATAAACAGCACGATTCGAAGGGATAATCTTTCCCCCGCAACGCGGACAGACACGACCCCGCGTGGTTCGTTTTTCAACATCGATACGTAAAAGATTTTCCTCAGCCATAA
>DASWDX010000143.1:0-11565 GCA_036395055.1 Pyrinomonadaceae bacterium
AGGAATAAGCCGCATTCAGCGCCAGCAGCGCCACAAACGCAGCAGTAATCATTTGAAACACGATCCATCGCCTTTGCACACCAGGGGGTCGACGAAGCATGAAGACGCAACCGGAGATCAGGAGAATCGGGAAAAGAATTACCATTGAGTACTTGACGACGAGCGCCAGACCACACGCGAGCCCAAGGATGATCGCCCGCCACAGTGTGGGTGCCGAACCATAAACATAGAGCGCGAAGAAAAAAAACAGATAGGCGAAAGCTACATGAATGTCTTTGACAACCCGCCCGTGGGCCAGGATCGTTGGTTCGAGGCTGAACAGAGTCACCGCCAGCACGGCGGCGCGGACATTGAAAAGACGTCGCGTAAACATGAACACTAGCACGCCCAGCAAGAGCGTCAGGACAATCATCGGCACCCGCGACCAGAAAAAGATAGCTCTAAAATGATCGCGGTTAACGGTCCAAAATCGTGCTCCTGCCGTCACTGTTTGTTGCGAGGAAGGTTGGTTGTCAAGGTCATTGAGCGACGGCGCCTGCACCGAAAGAAACAAGAGCGGCAATCCAGCCAACATGCTCGGCAAAGGCGGCTGTTCGTGTGCAAGGTGGAAGGCTTTGGCGTTGAGGTAATAGTAGCCGGCGGGAATGATCAGCGTTTCGTCGACTGTAATGCTCTTTCGCGCTACAACGGTGAGGAGGTTAACAGTCATTACCAGCAACAATCCCGCAGAGATTAAGTGCGGAGCATAATCCGTCGCGATCCGGCTGAGAATTCCGCCTGAGGTTGCAGAGAGTCGCGAACGCCGCCGGCTTTTGTGCAACGCCTCTGCGGTTTCTGCTTTGCTGTTGTTGCTGTTGTTCGGTTTCACTTCGCTGCCTTCATAGTTTTTCAACTATCACGTCATTGCCACGGCCAGTAATTCTTCTTCGCGGAACAAATAGATTGAGCCGAGCGCGCTCATTTTACCCGATAGACATAGATCGAATTTCCCAGGACGGCCTCGGGCTGACGGGTGCGGTATGCGGAGAGGTAATTTACGCGTTGTTCATCAGAGATGGTTTTCCCATTTTCATCTGCGACGACGTAGACGGTGGAGCCGTTAAGGAAACTCGCGCCGATCGCCACATAGCGCGTCTCCGGTATAACAACCCCCGGCCGCGGAAACATCTCGTGATAAGCGATGCCGTATTGTTCCAACGAGCCCCACCCACCGGACAGCGCCCCAACCACTTCGCTCTCTCCATGCGCGTGAAGGTATTCCGCGAGGGCGCGCCCGTCATCACCCCACTCGACGTTGGAATCAGATAGATACCACCAGTGTGGGTGACCTGTCGCGAGTTGATTCATGTAAGGAATGTAATCGGGATAGGTCCGCAAGGCTTCAGCGGACATCCAACCAAAGGCGACCACTACCAGCGCAATTGCCAGACGTCGAGCGTATCGCAGGTAGAGCAGCCAATCGAGAAGCGCGCCCGCGGCAATAAAGAGGAAAGGGTAAACGGGAAGAAAGTGCCTGATGCCGATGTTAATGTGGCTGGTCATCGAGAGCGCCGCATAGATGCCTATCGGGATCAGCAGCCACAGACCGCGTTTATCCCTTTTTCGCAACAGTCGCCACAGGGTCCAGCTGAGCGCGGCCAGCGTTATTACGAGGAATTGCAGTGACGTTTTTAGGGCAAAAGCAACCGGAAAGTAGTACCACCAGCCCAGACTGCTGTATTGCCCCAATAGCGACGCGGCATGTCCGTCCCGGTTATGGAGCATGACGTTATATTGGCCAAAGAGGTAGTAAGTGGGCACGATCTTTGACCCCACTCGGAAGAACGTCATCCAGGACTCGAACGTGCCGGGCGATCTCGCTTTCACCCACTGCACATCACCTGGTACGACTGGCGGGCCCTGGAAACGGTAGGCGGCATTGATCATCAGCAAGATGAAACATGCCACGATTGCACCGTGCAGCAGTAGCCGCTTTCGACTCTCATGCAGACTCGGCGCGAACGCAAATCCCGCGACCGCCAGGCAGGCGATGACCGGCAGAAGCACAATCATGGAAAACTTGGTGAGCAGTGCCAGGCTACTTGCCAGTCCGAGAAGCAGAGCATTCCGCGTCGTCTTCGCTTTCAAATAGATTTGTAGCACAAAAAAAAAGAGAAGAAATGTGAGCGCGGCGGGAAGGTCGTTATGGACTAAACGCCCGTGGCCAAGCACTGTCGGCTCGAGCGTATACAGAGCAACCGAGATTACGGCTGCACGGGAACCGAATGGTGAGCGTGCATATACGAAGATGAGGACCCCGAGACCGAGCGCAAGGACGATCATCATCACCCGTGTCGAGAAGAGTATCGTTTCGAATTGTTGCCGGTTGGCTTGCCAGAAGCGGTGCTCGTAACTCCATGTCAACGCATCGAAAGTACCCTGTCTCTCTTCCGCTGTCGGCGGCGACTCGTTAGGTTGAATGATAAGTAGAGGCAAAGCAGCCCACATCTTGATGAGCGGTGGATGTTCGTTATTGAGTTGAAAATCACCTGCGACCAGATGATAGTACCCTGCTGGGATGTGAACAATTTCGTCGTTCGTAATGCCTTTGTGAGAGATGGCCGCAAGCATGTTCACAGCCATAAGGATCAGCAGACCGGCGCACATTAGCTCAGTCTGGTGTGATTGGAGGGACTGGATAAATGCTTCCGGCTGCCGCCCGAGCGACCCGACCGTCCCAATCTCAGCGGCTTCAGACTCCCGATTTTTTGGGGACTCTTCCATACGACTTTGTCCGTGGATAAGACTGACACTCCGTCCCGAGTGTAGTTTGCTCGGCTTCACCCTCTTGTCATCTACGCCGCAAGCGCATGCGAATGACGCCCAGAATGGCTTCAGCAATAATGCCCCAGTCCATCTTTGATCGCCCCAGACGACGCTCGGTAAAGACGATCGGGACCTCCACAATCCTGAAATTATTCTGATAAGTCCGGTAGGACATCTCGACCTGAAACAGATAGCCAGTGGAAAAAACTTTTTCGAGATCAATTGCCTCCAGCGCTTCACGCCGCCAGCACTTGAACCCGCTCGTCGCATCCGTCAGCGGCATCCGCGTAACGAACCGGACATAGCCCGACGCCGCCCGGCTGAGTATCAGCCGCTTCAAATCCCAGTTGACCACACTTATGCCCTGAAGATAGCGTGAGCCGAGAACCAGATCGTTCTCGCCGATTGTCTCGAAAAATATTGGCAGGTAGCTCGGATCATGAGAAAGGTCGGCGTCCATCTGCACCACCACGTCATAGTCACCTGCCAGTGCAAATTTGAAGCCGGCGACGTAGGCGCGCCCGAGTCCCTCTTTCCGCGGCCGGTGGAGGACAAAGATTTTCTGCGGTTGTTCTTTGCTCAGATCGTCTGCCAGCGCGCCCGTCCCATCTGGCGATTCGTCGTCTACCACCACGACGTGAGCTGCTGGAGCGTGCTGCTGGATGCTCTCGATAATGGCCCGGAGGTTTTCGCGCTCGTTGTAGGTGGGCAACACGATGAGGCAACGCATCTCAGGCCCGGCTCTCCTTCGCGGCGACGGAATACCTATTCACTGCGGGTTGTTTGAAGTGTCGCCGGTGGACGCGCCGGCTCATGCCCATGTTCAGCATTTTCTCTCGGAGAGCCCAATCGTGAGTGGACGGTTTATCATCGCATACGAAAGATATAAATGGAATTGCCGATAAATGCTTCAGGTGTGCGGTACCGGTAGTCGTCAAAGTAATTGACTCGTTGCTCGGTAGTCTCGCGACCGCTGCCCGGCGGACCAGGCGGAACGGTGGATCCATTCAGGAAGCTGGCGCCAATCGCGATGTATTTGGTCTCGGGCTGTGCCGCGCCGGGCGCCGCTAATGCATCTACGTACTCTATGCCGTAGCGGCCCAGCGGCCAGGCGCCCAACACCGCCGCACGAACTTTGGTCTCTCCCCGCGCGTGCAGGTACGACGCTAGTTCGGACATGCTGTCACCCCATTCGACGTTCGAGTCGGACAAATACCACCAATGCGGCCGCGAGAACGCCAGTTGGTTCATGTAGGGAATGTAGTTGGGATAAGTTCTTAGCGCTTCAACGGCACACCATACCAGTACGACAGAGACGACGGTGACTCCTAACAACTTGTGTGTGCGAATCTGGCTGAGCCGGTCCAACAGCGCGCCAGAGATAATGAACAGGAATGAGTAAGCCGGAAGATAGAAGCGGACACCGATATTGATGGTGCTTTCCATTACCAGGGCGGTGAAGAGGAGGAACGGAATGAGCACGAAGAGTGGGATCCGGTCGTGTTGTTTCAGCACGCGCCACAAGCCCCATATGATCGCCGCGACCGAGGTAAGGAGGAAGGGAATGGTCGTCTTCAGCGCAAAGGCCGCGGGAAAGTAGTACCACCACCCGAATCTGCCTTGCTGGCCAAAGATCGAACCGTCATGCCCCACCGAGCTGTGCCAGATTTGCCAGTACGTTCCCAACAAAAAATCCGTCGGGACGATGTATCGCAAGAAGTGTGCTCCCTTCAAAGCCAGCGCGGTGCGCGCGGGGAACGATGTGACGATCCAATTGTTGTCAGCTTCGGTGAACGGCCGGTGGTCGAAGAAGTATCCCACGTTGATGACTAATAACGAGGTGGATACGATCGCGGCGGCATGCGCGAACGCAACCTTGCGGTTTAGTTTCAGGCGCGACGGAAAAACCAACAGCACGACCACGCCCAGGATTGCCAGCGGCGCCACCGCGACCATCGAGAACTTCATCAGCGGAGCCAGTCCTGTCGCTCCTCCCAGCCATAATGCGCGTCGCAACGAAGGTCCAGAAACATACACGTGGAACGCATAAGCCAACAACAACAGGGCGAAAGCTGAGGTCATATCGGTGTGGACAAGTGGTCCGTGCGCGAGCACCGTCGGCTCGAGCGTGAACAAGGCGAGCGAGATCACCCCCGCGCGTTCACCGAACAGCCGCCGCGCGAATAGAAAGATAACTATGCCGAACAACATTGTGAAGGCGATCATCGGTATCCGCGTCCAGAATGAGACGGTCCGAAAGAGAGAGTTGTTGGGGGTCCAAAATCGCTCGCTAACCACGAAAACGAAGTTGTCATCGCGCGGGATCTTCTTCTGCTCGATCGCAGACACTTCGCCTGGTTGGATGAAGAGCAGCGGCAAAGCTCCGATCATCATCGGCACGGGCGGGTGCAAGTTGAGGAATTGGAAGTCGCCGCCAACGAGGTGGTAATATCCCGCGGGTATGTGAACAACCTCGTCAGTGCTGATGCTTTTGCGCGAAGCCGCTGCCAACATCTGTAAGCTCATGACGCCGAGCAATGCGGCACAAATCAGCTGGACGCATCGTGCGCGCGCCCAACGCCGCGCCTTTGCCAGCGCTTGACGCGGCTCAAGGTCAACGAACATGGCCTCAGGGGTAGCCTCTTGACTAGATGACTCTTCCATTCAACCCTCGCTTGAGGATAAAGACTGATTTGCTCGCAGCACTCGGAGTTACGCTGCTGCCGCTCATTTATTTCTTCCCGGCCACGCGCGGAAATCTCATTATCTCTCCAGACGACGGCGTAATCTTTAATATCCCCATCCGCGTCGCCGTAGCCAATCTAATCCATGCCGGTTACGTGCCTCTTTGGAATCCGTACATGTTTAGCGGCATGCCGCTGTTCGGAGCGGCCCAGGCTGGAGTGCTTTTTCCGCTCAACTGGTTTTATCTCCTTTTCAGTATACCTGTAGCGACGAATCTGATGATGCTCTCGACTTATATGCTCGCCGCACTCGGCGCCTACCTGTACGCGCGAAGGAGTGGGGCCAGCATCGCAGGGGCTGTGGCTACAAGCCTCGTATGGCAGTGGAGCGCTTTCATGGTGGCAAAAGTGGGCCAGACAAATGTCGTCCAAACGGCGGCGCTTCTTCCCTGGGTGCTCTGGGCCGTAGACGGATACGGGATGAGCGGCAAACGAATGCGCGGCGTTCTGCTCGCTGTGCTCATCGCATTGCAAATCTTTGCCGGTCATCAACAAACATTTGCCTATTCGTTTCTGCTTGCTGCAGCTTATGCACTAGTCATGGCGCGAGCCTCGTCTGGCCGCGAGCGCACCTCCTACCTCTGGTCAGTGGGTTTATTGACGGCCGGAGTAATCGCCGCGGCGGTCCAGATCCTGCCGACCATTGAATTGCTGCGCAATAGTCTGCGCGCGACGGCCTCTTATGATTTCTTCAGCTCATTCTCGCTGCCACCACGTTTCGTGCTGACTTTCTTCGCGCCTTTCATTATGGGCGGGGGCGACGGAGGACTGTTTCGCGCGCCTTATATTGGACCGGCCTTCGTCGGCGAATACATTGCATATGTCGGAGCAGCGAGCATCATGCTGGCGATCGTTGCGCTTCTGCTCAAGCCGGATACCCGTACGAAATTCTGGGCGCTTGTGGTTATTGTTTGCCTGGCTCTCGCATTCGGGCGCTTCCTCCCACTCAATCTCTACAAGCTGGTTTACTACGTACCCGTTATCAACCTTTTCCGTGTTCCGGCCCGTCACCTCATGGAAGTTGAATTTGCGCTTGCCGTCCTTGCGGGAAGAGGGTTGACGGCCATCGCTTCACCGCAAACCAGCGCTAAGACTTTACGTTCCGTGAGCGTCGCGGGCGGGTTAGTTTTTCTGCTGACGTGTCTTACGGTGAGTTGGTGGCGACCATCCGGTTTTAAACTGGGGAGAGTTGCACCGGTAAGCATACTGCGCGCCCCTGAACTTTTCATTCCGATCCTGATCGCTGGGCTGAGTGCCCTGGCACTCTGGATCTTTGCCCGCAATTGCGAACGCCGTTTCGGGCGCAGTCTCGTCTTCCTGCTCGGCGTGCTTGTTCTTGACCTTTGTCTCTGGGGACAGGCGAGCGGATGGCGCCTTTCGCCGACACGCGCGCATCCCCTCTGGCACGAATCGGAATCCGTCCGAATGATTCGCAACCTGCAGCGCGATCATGGAAACGCGCCCTATAGAATTCTCACGGAAGTTCAGCCCTTCTTCATTAACACGGGCCGGGACGAGGAGGAGAAATTCAGACTGGGCGAATTCATGTTGTCGTTGCAGCCGGACACCTACATGATGCATGGAGTGGAGAACGCTGCGGGCTACGATGGCTTTGGCTTGACGCGCTACAGCAAGCTTGCAGGGGATATGAAGCTTTGGGGCGAACTGACGGACCCAGGACGCAGTGTGCGTGGTCCCGGGCGCGAGTTTGACATCCTCAACGTGCAATATTTGCTCGAGCAGAGTCTGCAGGGTGAAGCAAGAAGACGGGCGGCAGAGCGCGGTCCGCTGGCTGCCGCGCCGCAATCGGATGCGGCGCCGGCGACAATAAGCCTGGGTGGGATACCGTTTGCTAAAGAGGAGCTGGGGGCACCGTCGCTGGTTAAGAGCGAACGTCTGGAGTTCGTCATGCCCGCTATAGAAATGAACAGCATCGCGCTGATTACCAGTCTTGCCTGGTCAGCCGACGTTAAGGATGGGGAAGTCGTCGGGCATGTGCGCTTACGAACCGAGAATGGAAAGAATTTTGAGTTTCAACTACGCGCTGGCGAACATACATCGGAATGGTCGCATGACCGTCCGGACCTGCAGATCCTTCACCGGCGCGCGCCGGTTGCAACGAGTTCTGCTGTTGTCGATTCCTCAGGGACTTTCTATAGCCACACCTACGTCGCCAGGTTTTCCTTACCGGAAACAGTCCGGCTGGTAGGCGGCGAAATCGAAGTCGCTGGAATCCAGGGCCTGCCGAACCTGACGCTTGACGTGAAGCGCGTTTCATTTCTTAAGGATGCCGCTGCCGAACCTCTGCGCGGCGAATGGGTTGAGAAGCTTCCGGCGCGAGAAGGCGACGCAGACTCGGCGACAGTGGGCGGTTTGATCTCTATGGGCGAGCGACGATGGCGCCTGGCCGCCGAAAACGAATATCTAATGATCTACGAGAACACACGCTCGTTGCCCCGCGCGTGGCTCACTACTGCCGAACTCGTGGGCCCGGAACAGGAAGAGTTGGATATTATTCGAACCGGCAAGCTTCCGAGTGGACAGTCCTGGGAGCCTCTTCAGACAGCGCTCGTCGAAGCGCCGACCGGAATCAACCCAGGCACGGGCGCGACCGCCCGTAGCGTGGAGGTAACCCGATACGAACCGAATCGTGTCGAAGTGAAAACTGTCTCCGCCGTCCCCGCGATCCTGGTGTTGAGTGAGAACCATTACCCGGGCTGGCGAGCCTACATAGACGGCGGCGCGGTCGACATCTTGCGCGTTGATTACAACCTCCGAGGCGTCACACTCCCCGCTGGTAATCATCTCGTTAAGTTTGTCTATCAACCTAAGTCAGTGCTAGTTGGTTCAATCGTTTCATTGTTAATGCTGGCATGGCTATTGTTATGGGCAGCTGGCGTGGGTGCGCGCCTGTTATCCAAACCTGCGAAGCAGCGGTCAGCATGAAACCTGAGGCGTGATCCCTACCATCATCTGCCGCCCGCCGCGGGGGACTGGTTGATTGGTCTGATGCGAGAACTTGAACATGAGTGAAACGATTGAAAGCGGCTCGCTCCTTGAGCGCCCGCGTTTTGTTGACCGGCTCGAAGACTGCTTTTTCTATCACGCTATGGAGTTGCCGGGATTTGGCTTAGTGCGAGCACACTGGGATCTGCGTGGAAGGTTTGAGGAGTATGTTGGTGGAGTGGAAGTCGCGGGCAAATCCGTTTTGGACATTGGCGCGGCCACTGGCTTCCTGAGCTTCGAAGCGGAGAAAAGAGGCGCCGTACGCGTGCTGTCGTTTGATATGAGCGACGCGCGGCAGCAAACGTTCCTTCCTTTCAAAGACAAACTTTATTACCGCGACCCCGAGCGGTGGGCCGAAGTGTATGGAGCGGAACTCGAGCAATGGAAAAACGCCTACTGGCTTTGTCACCGGCTGCTCGAGTCGAAGGCCGAGGTTTACTACGGCAACGTTTATGACCTTCCCAGGGAACTCGGGAAGTTTGACGTTGCGATTTTGGGTTCGGTGCTGGAGCACTTGAGCGATCAGATCACAGCGCTGGCTTCAATCGCGCGGCTTACCAAGGAGACGATCGTGCTCATCTCGCCGCTGCTTCCGACCGATGAGCGAATCGCCAGGTTCGAAGCCCTGGCCAGTAATCCTGAAGCTGACTTCACCTGGTGGACCTACTCGCTCGGCGTTTATCGCGAAGTGTTTGCCATGCTTGGGTTCAGCATCGCGAAGGTTAGTCATTCGAAGTATTACTATATGTATGGAGACAGGCTCGAGGAGAGATCGACGATCGTTGCGGTGCGAGACTGAACTCAGGACCCTCGGTGAGTGTTGGCGGACCAGCGGGGGCAAGCCCGCCTTCCTGACCTGAGAGCCGCTGTAATTAGTTCGGTCATTCCGGCCTTGAATGACTTTCACTAAAGAATTCAAACTCAACTGTCAGAAGCTCGTGGTTGGGAAGGCGGGCTTGCCCCCCGCTGGTTCCCGATGAATTCAGATTTTCTCTATTACCTCGAAGGCGAACAGAAGTGGCCGCGATCCTCTTTCTTCAAACCAGCAGACATGCTGGTCCACGAGATCGATCTTGAACGTGTATGTACCCGGAGCTAAGGGCGCCAGGCAAGGGATGCTCATAGCTATGGTCTGGCCGGGCGCGACCGATCGCGGCAGCATGGGGTGACCGTGAACTTCGCTGACGATTTCGCCGCGCTCATCAATGACCCTAACGCCCGGCATTACTACGCCGGCGCGCAAGGTTTGCCCGCTCAGCCAGAGCGTATCGCCGGCATTTCTAATTGTTATCACCAGGTTGAGTTTCGCGCCTGCTTCGACGTGTCGCGGCGGGTTACCACAGAGGTTGAACTCGGCGCGCAGCACGCGTGGGCTTCGGCTATCAGGCACGCTTGTCGCGGGCGCGCCATCGGCGACTTTAATGCAGGTAAGATAATGGTAATCAGTGGCGAGCGTGCGCAGTGGTAAACGATCACCTTCAAGCATCTGCCGCTCGAACAGACCGTTGACGCTGACGTAATCTCCAACTACTGCCAGCCCATGCTCATCGAGCAAAGCGCACAGGTAGTCATAACTGAAAGGCGATTCGAGCGTCCCATACCGGCGCATCACATCCTGCAACTCATCTTCGGTTGCGGAACCCGCTGACGGCTTGTGGCCTTCAAGAATGAATAGCAACCCGCCTACGTCCAACATTGCGGTGAGGTGCTTAAAAACCGTTCGTTCGTCTTCGAAGTGATGCAGAGAGTCGTAACAAATCACTGCGTCAAATTTTTCCGGGAGCGGCTCGATCTCGATGTCCTGGCTTAGAAAACGGCAGCGCAGCGGCGTCTCATGATCCACGTCATAAGGAACGCGCTCAACACGGTCGCGAGCCATGCCGATTAGATCGTTACTGAGGTCAATTCCCGTTACCTGATAGCCGAGACGCGCGAAGTATTCGCTAAGCCAACCTGAGCCGCAGCCTACGTCAAGAATCCGAGCGCCAGGCGGCAGCGCAAGCACGGTGGCCATGTTTGCGAAGTCGGTAAAGTGACGATGGGTTTCGGCGTCCATGCCATCGCCGAGATGTTTCTCAGGCTTATTAGCAAGGTTATAAAAAGGCTTCGTCCGGAGATAATAACTGCGTTCAGCGTCGAGCATTCGCGGATAGTCGAGCGCGGCGCGCTTGTAATCAATGCCCTCGATTTTGGGCAACCGGCCCACGGAGTTGGTGTCGGAGTTGGCCCGCGGCTTGGCTGACGCATCATGGCCGTTGCCCGCGGCGATACTCGCTGCAGGAGTTTCAGAAGGAGGATTAAGGTTTGCAGCGTTGCCAGGATTTGCAACAACTTTATTTGTAAACTCTACGCCCGGGACAAGCATGGCGACTTCTCGAGCGACGCCACGCAGCAGTGAGTCATCGTTTGCGCGCACACCAAGCAAGGACATTTCATCCGCCACATTGCGGAGAAACTGCCTTCGCGGTCGCAGCGCGATCACCTCGCGGATGAAGGCGAGATAGCTGGCGGCGCCTTGTTCTATGTCGTGTCTCGCGAGAATGTACTGGCGCGCGTTTCGGCCAATCCGCTCGCGCAGGCTTGCGTCTTCGATCAGCCGGCGCAGATAAGCCTCGAGCAGTGCATCGGCGTATTCGTCGTGGTCTATTTTCACCACCACGTCATTGGGCAACTCCGAAAACGCCCCGACGTTAAAGATGATCGCCGGAACGCCTGCAGCCATGATGCGGCAGAGACTCGCGGACGTTTCACCCACGGTGCGCTCGCGCAGGTTGAGTGCGATATCGGTGGCGGCCATGCGCTGCTCAAACTCATCCAGTCGCACGTGACCGGTAATCGTAACGCGGCCTTCCATGCCGTATTCGCGGACCAGCGCGCGCACATCGAAGAACGAATTCGTCTCACCGACCAGCGTGTAATGAAAATTGTGATCCGCTTTGAGCGACGAAAGCGCGCGTAAGGCTTTTTCAATTCCTTTGCCGGGTGTGATGAGTCCGAAGTTGGCGATCTG
>DASWDX010000144.1:0-5678 GCA_036395055.1 Pyrinomonadaceae bacterium
GCCAACCGGATTTGAAAATGTCAGACCAAGACGTCGTAGCTTCCCAAATGGGCCGCACTTGAAACGGTCACCTAATAAAATTCTGGTAAGTTTTGGCGCGAGAGAAAGGGAATGCAATGCCAATTCGTGGGCTGCCTCTGGTGGTAAACGAAAAAGTAAGGGTCGCAGCAATGAGCGATAGAGCATGAAAGGCTCTGAGATATCGTGCTTCGGTGTCAGCAAGAGCGAGACTAACAGAGGCTGTAAGCTCAAGACAAGGCTCGACGTGGACGGCGGTCACGTTTACTTGTCACTGGCTCAGCGTTCTTGTTAGTATCCCGCGAAATGGATTTCGTCGAGAAAGCGCGCATTATGGATAGTCCGCGAATCAACCGCGCGCTGGCTCGCCTCGCTTCTGAGGTTGTAGAGGAAAATCACGGTGCCGGCGATCTTTATCTGGTGGGCATCAGGCGCAGGGGCGTGCCGCTGGCGGAACGCATGGCAGACAAGATTGCTGATCTTGAAGGCGATCGCCCGCCAGTGGGAATCCTGGATATCACGCTCTACCGCGATGATTTATCTACGGTGGGCGCCAAGCCTATTGTTAACCGCACAGACTTGCCGGGCGACATTGAAAATCGCAACATCGTTCTCATCGATGACGTTCTTTATACAGGACGCACTATTCGCGCAGCACTTGATCAACTAATAGATTTTGGCCGGCCCAGACGCGTGCAGCTTGCCGTGCTCATCGATCGCGGCAAAGAGCATCGCGAGCTGCCTATTCAAGCAGATTACATTGGCAAGTTGGTGCCGACCAAAAAAAGCGAGATAATCAAGGTGATGCTTCAGGAGTTTGATGAAGAAGAGGGCGTTGTAATCGTCGAACGACCGCCAGCGGAAACCGGTTAGCAACAGCGGCCAGCAATGGCCGCTTTTTTTGTATCTTCTGTTAATGGTCAGTAGTCAGTGGTCCGTTGTCATTAGTCTCTGGTTTGTTGTAGATGACGTTACGGTGCAAATGAATCCCGGAAGTCATTCTACGATCTTAAATACGAGGCGCAGTGGAAAGGACCGACTTTGAAAAACTGAGAGTCTATCGATTGTCAGAGAAGCTAGCAGATGAATTTGCTTATCTCAACTCGATCGGACCTCCTGGAAACTCGTAGGGCAAATCGGGAATACGAAATTAGAATCACACTAGCCACTGATTAAACGGACTACGGACTACAAACTGCGGACCACTAACCATGAACTTTAATCGCAAACACTTACTCGGGATTCGGGAACTCGAAGCCGGCGAGATAACGCACCTGCTTGATACGGCCGAAACATTTCGCGATATCTCTCGTCGTGAAATCAAGAAGGTGCCGGCGCTTCGGGGACGAACGGTCATCAACCTGTTTTTTGAATCGTCAACGCGAACCCGTACCTCGTTCGAAATCGCAGCCAAGCGACTGTCTGCCGATGCAGTCAATATCAGCGTTGCCACTTCCAGCGTGAGCAAGGGTGAGACACTTCTGGATATGGCGCGTAATCTCGAAGCGATGTCGCCTGACTGCATTGTCGTGCGTCATTCGATGGCGGGCGCGCCACAACATCTCGCAAGGATGGGAAACGCACCGATCGTCAACGCCGGTGATGGTTCGCATGAACATCCTACCCAGGCGCTGTTAGACGCCTTAACGATCCGCGAACATAAGGGCCACATCGAAGGTCTAAAGATTGCCATCATCGGCGATGTACTTCATTCGCGCGTTGCTCGTTCAAACATTCATCTGCTTACGAAGCTTGGCGCGACCGTTAGTATCGCCGGGCCCGGTACGCTGGTGCCTGCGGAGTTCGGCGAGCTCGTCGAACAGGGTCTACGCGTGGAGAAGCAAATCGAAGATGCCATCGAGGGTGCCGACGTGGTGATGATTTTGAGAATCCAACGCGAGCGCCAGGATGCTGCGTTTTTTCCTTCAATGCGAGAATATGCGGTGCATTTTGGACTTAAGCCGAAGCACCTGGAGCGTGCTGCAGCCGATGCGATCGTGATGCACCCGGGTCCAATAAACCGAGGCATAGAGATCGCTTCGGAAATCGCTGACGGCAGCCGCTCGTTGATTTTGGATCAGGTGGCAAACGGAGTTGCGGTGCGCATGGCGGTGCTTTATCTGCTTGCGGGTGGTGGCCGCGCTGAACTGGAAGAAAAGGGTCATTGAAGTGAAGCTCGTAATCGCAAACGGCTACGTAATCGATCCGACGCAGGGAATAAACTCCGGAAAGAACCTCTTGATCGAGGACGACCGGATCATCGGTCTACTCGATCCCGGTGAACAATTTCCTGAAGGCGCGGAAGTTCTCGACGCAACCGGTCTGATTGTTGGCCCGGGTTTCATTGATCTTCATACGCATTTGCGCGAACCGGGAGCGGAGTACAAAGAAACGATTGCGACCGGCGCAGCGGCGGCCGTAGCAGGGGGATGGACCTCAGTCTGCGCAATGCCCAACACGGATCCGGTAAACGATAGCCCGGCGGTTACACGCTTCATCATCGAACAAGCGCAGCGTGCGCAGCTCGCAAATGTGTTTCCCATTGGAGCCATCACGAAGGGAAGCGAAGGCCGGGAGCTTTCCGAAATGGGCGAAATGAAGAGTGCCGGCATTGTAGCCGTTTCGGATGATGGCCGTCCCGTGCCCACCGCCGGCATAATGCGGCGCGCGATGGAATATGCGTGTGGTTTTGATCTTACCGTTGTGGACCACTGCCAGGATCTCTCCCTGAGCGCGGGTGGTGTCATGCACGAGGGACGCTGGTCTCTGATTCTTGGTTTGAAAGGGATGCCGGCCGCCGCGGAGGATGTGCACGTCATTCGCGATTGCGTCTTAGCAAAGCTTACCGGCGCATCCGTTCATATCGCGCATGTCTCGACCTGTGGAGCACTAGACGCGGTTCGTCGCGCCAGAGAACTTGGACTACGAGTAACGTGCGAAGTGGCGCCGCATCATTGGACGCTAACCGACGAGGCCCTTGCCGACTACGATACAAACACCAAGATGAGCCCTCCGGTGCGCAGCCGGGATCACGTCGAAGCGCTGCTGCAGGGATTGCGTGATGGAACGATCGACGCGATCGCTACCGATCACGCTCCTCATCATGCGGATGAAAAGGCTTTGGAATTTGATCAGGCGCCTTTTGGCATCACGGGACTGGAGACTGCAGTTGGCTTAGCTTTCGATCTCGTTAATCAGGGAATCATCGATCTCGAACGACTGGTGACACTGTGCTCTACGAATCCGGCGCGCATCTTTAACTTGCTCGACCGGGGAACCTTAGCAGAGCACGCTTATGCAGACGTGACAATCCTGGATCCCGCCTGCAAATGGGTGTTTGACGTGGCATCTTCAAAATCAAAAAGCCGCAACACTCCGTTTCACGGGAGGGCTATGACCGGCGCTGCAGTGGCGACTATCGTCGGCGGGCGCGTCGTCTACCTCCATCCCAACTACTCTCGCATCACCGACACCAGGCATCGCAACGCCACAGTTAAGTGAGACAGCTTTCCTCGTTTAGTTGGACACAGAAGATTTTCCATTCATCATTTTCGATTTGTCATTTCGCGAATTCAAATTTAGAAGTGCAGCAGTTTCATTCACACCTGGCTTCGTCCAGGTATAGTGATGGGCAATGAATTCGAAAACCGTTAAAAACGGTTTGCCGCTTCGCTTTGGGCTACCGGACACCTGGCTGAAGCCAGGTGTGTGAATATCAGAAGCCCGAAAGCAACATTCCAGGACGGCCTGTGTTGCGCTTCCAAGTAAATACGCGAATGAGAATTGTTAAATGAGATATGGAAAATCTCTTTGAGACCGTCGGCAGGTGCCTGTCCTTCCTAAAAAGAAAAACCCGTCGCGTCTCCCTTTCGCGACGGGTTTTCCGTTAGTCGCCTACTTACGTAATAACCGGGGCGACTGAACCGAGGGATGAAGGCAGAAGGATGAAGGATGAAACGCCTGATCAAGAAGCACTGAAGGGCAGATAACAAGACTCGGAAAGGCGGGACCAACTACACTGGCAGGAAAACTGGAGCCAGGCTTTTCTTTTTCATCCTTCATCCTTCCACCTTCATCCCTAAACTTTGGAAGCCCGCCCGCGCTCTCCCCTTCGCTTGCGGGCCTCCAGGCATCGGCGGCCGCGAGGCTGCCGATTTCTTTTGTCCGATAGACTGTTTGTCGACACCACTCGATAAACTATGTTCTTCGGACTCGGGGGACGGCTAGCGAACATTCGCCGCCGGTAGTGACAGCGTCTGGTTCAGGATCACCCCAAACTCAGTGCCTGTCTTAACCACAGCCTCATGACCCTTTGAGAACAGCGCGCCGGCTACGCCAAGGCCCGCTCCCACACCAGCACCAATCCCCGCACCTTTGCCGCCGCCTGCGATCGCGCCAATCAGAGCGCCCGTAGCAGCGCCACCGCCGATGAAGACGACGTTGCGCTTCGTAGCAGATCGTCCGGAGACCTCACCCTCGTTATCAGCATTCACGTTATCCGCTGTGACATCTGTCAAATCGCCGTTGATTGCGCGCGCGATCCCAGTTGGCAAGCGAAGCGAAACAAAATGAACACCAAGCGTACCGGCCTTGCTCTTCCGCGATGCGCGCTCAATAGTGGTTATGCGTCCCGTTATTTCGCTACCCGCGGGAATCACTTCAATGCCACTGGCATAAACGGGATCCACGACCGTAGTCGTAAACTGATCACCAACACGCGCTGTTTCAGAAGAAATATTTTGATTCATCCTGACACGAATTATCTGACCGGCGTTGACGTTGTAGTAAACGGTGGCCGGCGCGACTTCTTTAACGACCTTACGCACAGGAGCGCGTCGTCTCAGCGCTGGCCGGCGTCTGGTCTGAGCAAAAGCCGGAATCACACTGGAAGTAATGAGCACGAGTAAAATAAGAGCGCTAGTTAAAGCGCGTGAGAATCCATTAGTAGTTTTTGTTTTCATTTCGATTCTCCGCATTTTCAGTCTGCGCAATTTCAATCGGCGCAGTTTTGATGCAGTGGTCCCGACATTTCGTATCTGAAGTTTCCAATTTCTAAGAGTAGCCATTTCAATCACCATCCATTGGTGCGTCTGCCGCTGCTGATCTTTCTCGCAGTGTACTGTCGCGCTCCGCAGGTGCTTCAGCAACGATCGTGCCAACCTGGCCTTTCCCGACGCGTGCGCAGAACCCTAACTATTTGTTGATTTAGAGGCCCGTTCGTAAGGCCGGCGAAGGCCTACTTTCAGAGCGTAGACGATGTGCGAATTGGTGAAGACTTAAATGCACGATATGGAGTAGCGAATCGACGCAGCCGTAAGGTCGGAAGTCGGTGCCGTTTTCGCGCTTTCGGCGAATACGGAACCGGGAGCGATAGCGACCGGCTTCAACCTGCGATACACAAACCGTTCAATGCATGCTGCAAAGAAGTTCGTAACCGGGTCCTTGTTTGGGCAATAACATACATGGCTCACCTAAGGCGAGTGAGATTGCCTCTCCAGGCGACATGAAGCAGATGTATTAGAGATGGAGCAGATGTATTTGCAACCCGGAGGGTTGTCAGAAAGTAGCCGGAGGTCGAAGCGAAGCGAAGACCTCCGGTCGTGGATTGATCGGTTCGCACCCTGTAGGGGTGCCAGCTCTTACGCTAGCGGAACCCTAAC
>DASWDX010000145.1:0-19951 GCA_036395055.1 Pyrinomonadaceae bacterium
GCCGTCTGAATCGCACGTGATATCGCAAAGCGTGGCATATTCGGTCGGTGGCTTGTTGAGGTAATGAATCGGCACGATAGGAAAAAGCTGATCGAGCGCCCAGTGGTCGGGAACGGAACGAAACACTGAAAAATTGGTCAAGTACTTGGCGCACAACAAGCGGCGGAGATCGTCAAATTCCTCGGAAACGTATTTGGCCTGTTGGGCATACTTGTCTGCGCGTTCGCAGACATCCCAAAACAGCACTTCACCTTTCGCGCGATCTTCCAGGGAAACCAGACCGAGGTTGAAAAGCGTAAACAACTCTTCGCGATGTTCGAGGGCATCGTGGTAGTACTCGCGATAGTTCTTTACAGTTATTGAGGCTCTGAGATCGCCCAGTTCAGTTACCACTTGCGGGTCATCGTCATCGATCTCGATTGGGGTAATGTCTTCAACTACAGTTTCGATTTCATCCTGTACGTTGGTGATTAATAAAGCATGATAGGCAGACAGGAAGCGTCCCGATTCCTGGATGATTGTCGGATGCGGTACGTTCTCATCATCGCAGACCTGCTTGATTGTGTAGATGACGTCGTTCGCGAATTCCTGGGCGCTGTAATTGGCAGAGGACTCGAACGCTGTTTTGGAACCGTCGTAGTCAACCGCCATGCCCCCGCCGACGTCAAGCAAATCTACCGGCACCTTCATCTGATAGACCTTTGCATAAACGCGAGCCGCCTCTTTCATCGCATTCTTGATTCGCTTGATGTCGGTAAGCTGCGAACCAATGTGAAAGTGAAGCAGCTTGAGCATGTCGATGCGATCAGCCTTTTCCAAACGACGAATCACTTCCAGCATCTCGGTGGTCGTTAGGCCAAACTTTGCAGCTTCCCCGCCCGACTTCTCCCAGCGGCCGGAACCTTTCGAGTAGAGCTTTACGCGCATCCCGAGAATTGGGTTGGCGCCGCCTTCGTTGCGGTCTGCGATATTGAGGACGTGATCAAGTTCACTGAGTTTCTCAATCACGATCACTACGCGCTTGCCGCAGCGGGCCCCGGCAAAGGCGAGCTCGATAAACTCTTCGTCCTTGAAACCATTGAGCACCAGCAAGCTGTCAGGTGTTTGTTCCAGAGCCATGGCTGCGTACAGTTCTGCCTTCGAGCCGGCCTCCAGGCCAAAGTCGTAGCGGGATCCTTCGCGCAGATATTCCTCAACCAGCGATCTTTGCTGATTGACTTTCATTGGATAGACGCACATGTGGGCGCCCTGGTATTCAAATTCTCGGATAGAGCGACTGAAAGCGCGCTGCAGCTTCCGAACCTGCGCCGCGACCAGTTGAGGGAAGCGCAAGAGCACCGGCGCGCCAATTCCACGCCGGGCCAGATCGTCGATTATTTCTTTTAGATCTGCTGAGCGGGTATCACCTTCGGCGGGACGGACAATCAGGTTTCCCTTGCGATTTACGTCAAAGTATCCTGCGCCCCAATTTTCGATGCCATAGGTTTCGAGCGTCTGCTCAATTGCCGTGGTCAATTCGCGGTCTCCTGACTTGTCTGCGGAAAAACTCGTAGGTTCTCGATTCTTGAAGCCAAAGCGTAGTTGTACACATCCCGAGCTCGAGTAGCGGAGAAATTTCTGGATGGGACGCTTGGTGCCGCAATGTAACAGAAAACGAGAAGTCGGTCTATAACTTTTTTGTTTCGGCGCAGTTTTCTTAACGCCTTAAACCACGAGTTAAGAAGGAGTTACTGACTAAAAGCGCGTCATGCGAAAAACAGTCGCAGCAAAAGCCTTGACATAGTCGGTGGTCAAACTATAATGCACACTTTTTTACGCGCCGTGGCGCTATGACGTTCGGCTATTTCTTTAGCCACTTTCAGGCTTTCGCAACACTTCGCACCAAAAATCACTCCGGGGCGAAGAGCACCCCCAACACTCCCTTTTCCAATCAGGAGAACTCATGAATGCAAAGACTGTCTTGAAGTATGCCTCTGATGAGGGGGCAAAATTTGTTTCCATTCGCTTTACCGATCTGCCCGGTTCCTGGCAACACCTGACCTTTCCTATCGGCGAACTTGAGGAAGGCACGTTCGAAGACGGCTTCGGTTTTGACGCCTCATCGATTCGCGGCTGGGCTGCGATTCATGAGTCAGACATGTTGCTGGTTCCTGACGCGTCGAGAATGTGGATGGATCCTTTTGCAGACCACCCTACGCTTTGTCTCCTTGGGAATGCCGTCGATCCCATTACGAAGGAGGGTTATCCCTATGATCCGCGATCGGTGGCTGTTCGTGCCGAAAACTACCTGAAATTCACCGGCCTGGGTGACACAGCGTATTTCGGGCCGGAAGCCGAATTCTTTGTCTTCGATTCGGTGAAGTTTCATAACGACCAACAGTCGGCTGGCTATGCGATCGATTCTGACGAAGGGCACTGGAACACGGGCCGCGAGGCGAACGAATTTCAGGGCTCGAATCTGGGCTATCGAATTCGCCCGAAAGAGGGTTATGTGCCCGTGCCGCCGACCGACACGCTTAGCGATCTGCGCTCTGAGATTTCGTTGACGCTGGGAAAATGCGGCGTAACGGTTGAATGCCATCACCACGAAGTCGCTACCGCCGGACAGTGTGAAATTGACTTCCGCTACGCAACGCTGCTGGGCACAGCCGACAACCTGCAAATTTTCAAATATGTAGTTCGCAATACTGCCTATCAGTATGGCAAAGCAGCGACGTTTATGCCGAAGCCGCTGTTCGGGGACAACGGATCGGGAATGCACTGTCACCAGTCCTTGTGGAAAAGCGAGAAACCGCTTTTCAGCGGAGATGGTTATGCCGGACTCTCCGAAATGGCCCGCTTTTATATCGGTGGACTGCTGAAACATGCCGCAGCGGTGGTCGCATTCGCAGCGCCGACAACCAATAGTTACAAGCGGCTGGTCCCGGGATTTGAAGCGCCGGTTAATCTTGCTTACTCGGCACGGAACCGTTCGGCGGCGATTCGCATTCCGATGTTCTCAACCAATCCAAAACTGAAGCGTTTGGAATTCCGACCACCCGATCCCTCTTGCAATGCTTACCTGGCTTTCTCGGCGATGCTTCTGGCCGGCCTCGATGGCATTCAAAACCGGATCGATCCTGGCGACCCACTGGAAAAGGACATATACGATCTCTCACCGGAAGAGCTCAAGGATGTCCCAACTCTGCCCGGCTCACTTGATGAGTCGTTGAAAGCGCTCGAAGCCGATCATGATTTCCTGCTGAAGGGTGACGTCTTCAGTCAGCAATTGATCGACCGTTGGATTAACTACAAACGCGATAAAGAGATCACTCCCCTGCGCATGCGCCCGCATCCGCTGGAGTTTTCACTTTATTTCGATATTTAGGAACGGATCCAAAGTCCAACGTCAAATGTCCAAAGTCTGCGAGGTTAGACATTTAACATTGGACCTGGATGCGAGCGCTTTGAGTAGAATGAAAATGACGAGCCGCGGAGTTCGTTTCCGTGAGCCCTCGCTTTTTATTGCTACCGGAAAAATCTCTGATGCGAGTGTGCGCTATTTAAGGAAGCCTTCGAGCTCTGAATACCGTAGCATTTGGTAAGAAAAATGCCGATCTCATTTCTGAGACCGGCATTTTCTATGCTGGGATTAAGGCGTTAACCCATTCACCGGATTGCCATAAAAGCCCTGGGCTTTTGCATTCACGGCGTTCCACTTGTCCAGAGTCCCCATCACTTTCACGGGCAAAATGATTTTGTTCGTCGTAAGGTTATTTTGCTCTGCGATGCCGTTGTCAGCGTAGGTGCCATTGCTGCCGATTGAGAACTTGGTCTCGCGCACCTGTTCGCCATTGTAGTAAACCTTCACGACGTATTCGCCCGGCATTTGATTGATGAACAGCGTGTTTTGGTATGCCGTGTAATTACGCAGGTCCTCACTTACGATGAATTCGGCTCGGTGGGGCCAACTGAATTTGAACTCTCGCCAATACAACGACTCATCGTTTCCTCGCTTTTCTGCGTAGTAGCTGCCGCCTGTATCTACAAGTCCGCCATCATCGGTCGTGGCAATCTGTTTCCCGTCGCGAAAAAGCCGCGCTTCGAGATTGTCGTTTTTAAGATCGCCCTTAAACCACATACGAATTATAGGACTCGCAACGTTATCCTCCCAATAGAGGTCGGCGAGGCCTATTGGCAGCTTCCAATCGTAATCGACGTAGTAATCAACTTCGTTTTTATAACGCGCGTCAGAGTATTGCGGTTTGTACCGAACGACTTTGAACTTGCCTTGAAAAACGGTTGAGTTGTCGCGGATGTTTGTAATCTTTAAGCCAAATACCCCTCCCGTCACGATAGCCTTCTTATCTCGAGTTGAATCGCTCTCACTCGAAACTCTTGAGATCCCCGACTTCTCATCGAAGCCGCCCCGATACTCCAGCGCTTCGCTGAACCATAGCGAACCATCCGGCATGAAGTAGTCGGCCTTAAAGCGCAACTTGGTTGAGCCGCCGTAAACGACGTCGAAATTAATACGAGGCACCCAACTAGTGTTGTGATTATCGTTTGGTATCTTCCAGTAATAGTCCCAAGTCTCGACCTGAACTTCGAGCGTTTCTGGCAGAAACTGGGGCGTTGATGGTGGTTGTGGCTTTACAGCATAAGGACCTCCCGCACGCGGGGCAGCGCCAGTGGACATAGTTCGAGTGGCAGGCTGGGGCCGCGCGGATTCTGAGTCAGTCGATGGTGCTGGCTGAGTCGTTTCGGTTGGCGTCGGCTGCGGTTTTGGCTTCGGGATCTTGGGTATCTTGATCAATTGCGCCGAAGCGGTTTGCAGGGTTAAGAACAGGGCTGTCGCCAGCATGAGTATGACAAAAAACGAACGTCTCATTTTCGCCTCCTGTTGATAGTAACGTTAGAAAAATAGCTCGGCTCGATTAAAAGCAGTGTTGGCGGATTCGCGCCAGAGGATATGACTTTCAGGTCTTTTTGGCAATCATTAACTATCTTGTCCCGTCACCTGCCGCGTACAATGTTTTTGTGATTGCACGCGAAAACATCGAGTCTCTAGTTCGCGATCTGCCGGACGAGAAAGGCGCTCGGCACTTTTTGGATCGTCTCACAAACGAGCAGCCGCGCACGTTGCAAAAATTAATGCGCGACCCGGCTTTGCTTTCCGATACGCTGGCCTTGGCGGCGTGGAGTCCGCTGTTGGCGACCACGCTCGAGCAAAACCCAGATTATGTTTCGTGGCTGAAGCGCGAGCGTACTGACATTCGCGTCAGAACTCGCGACCAGCTTAAGGAGTCGCTAGCGCGCTTCGCCCTTACAAACTCCTCCCTGACTCCGCAGGTCTTATTTGCGCGATTCCGCCGCCGTGAGTTGCTCCGCATTTACCTTCACGACGTCCGGCGTGCTCACACGCTTGTCGAAACAACCGAAGAGTTGTCAAACCTTGCCGACGCCGTCCTGGATTACGCGCTGAGTTTGGCGCGACAGGACCTCGACAACCGTTATGGCGCGCCACTCAGCGATGAGCGCGGACGGATTGCCACTGCCGAGTTTTGTGTTATTGCATTGGGCAAGCTGGGCTCCAGCGAACTCAACTATGCTTCGGATATCGATCTCGTTTTCATTTATTCCGATGATGGAACAACTGCAGGCGGCTCGAGCGACCGAGGCAAACTCACCAACCGGGAATATTTCATCAAACTCTCGGAAGCAATAAGCAAGCTAGTGGGGCATCCGGCAGGCGAAGGTGCGGCCTATCGCGTTGATTTACGCTTGCGGCCGCACGGCCGTGATGGCGCGCTCGCTTGTTCGCTCGATGAGTCGCTTAAGTACTACGGCAAATCCGCGCAACCCTGGGAGCGTCAGGCCTTAATTCGCAGCCGTGCTGCGGCGGGTTCGGGCTCACTTTTCTCCAGGTTTGCGGCCGCCGTGCAGTGCTATATTTACCGTTCGGATATTTCGGTTAAAGACGCGCTCGCGAGTGTTCGTCTGGCAAAGCAGAAGATCGACCGTCATGTCGAACAGAATCGTGCCGGCTTCAATGTAAAACTTCAACGCGGTGGCATCAGGGAGATTGAATTCATCGCGCAGGCCCTACAATTAGCGCACGGTGGTGATGACGAATGGTTGCGCGTTCCACACACGCTGATAAGCCTGGGCCGGCTCGGAGAACGCAATCTGATTTCGGAGCAGGAGCGCTCGGAATTGTCCGAGGCCTACGTGTTCCTGCGCACACTCGAACATAAGTTGCAAATGGAGCATGGACTACAAACTCACACGGTGCCGCAAAATGAAGCACAAAGATCCCTGGTTGCGAGGCGCATGGGCTTTTCCGCTGCGTCTGCGACTGCCGCACTCAATGATTTCGACAAGGCCCTTGCGCTGCACACTACCAACGTCCGCAGAGCTTACGACCGCGTTTTTGCAAACGATGAGGGTTTGAGTGAAAAGCGCAGCGAGCCAACCTTGCCCATCGCCGAGTTGGATGATCATAGTCCGGGCGACGAAGTTCGCGATGAAAGTCGGGTCTTGAACGCCGCCGCCAGAGTTTTTATTCCACATCTGGAAGATACAGAAACGAAAACCCAACCAAAGAACGCGCAATCGCTGGCGCGCCTGCTGCGCCAGGCTGTTCACGGGTCGACAAATCCGCATCGAGCGTTGATGCTGACGGCGCGCGTCGCTGCATCCCTGGAAAAATCCGAAGGCAGAATAGAACTGTCTGAAGACAATCTCGCCGGCTTAGTGAATTTATGCGGCGTCTCCGAGTTTTTCGGTGAGATGCTGGCCAGCAATCCGTCCCTCACAAGCTCGCTGGGAACCGCAAAGCCGCGGCCCCGTAGTCGAGATTACCGAGCCTTATTGCGCGCCGCCATCGACCCCGAGAAAAATTTTTCAGCAGAACTTTCAGTATTGCGTCGCGAATGGTCCCGACTGCTTATTGAGATCGGCGCTGAAGACGCAGCCGGTAGGGTTTCGCTTTTGGAGTCGAATGAACTGCAGACCGAGCTCGCCGTGGCTAGTATCAATGTCGCCTACCTGATTGCGCGCCGTGAAATGGCGCGTCGCTATGGGCCGTTGAGAGGTGGCCCGCGCCTGAGCGTTCTCGCGATGGGCCGACTGGCGAGCGGAGGCGTAGATTATGGATCCGACCTCGACATCACCATTGTCTATGATTCGCTTGTTTCATCACCTGTCGCTGCGCTCACATCAGATGAAGCATATGCTCGCCTCGTGGAGTTAATGATATCGGTGCTCTCCAGCGTGACTCGCGAAGGTTACCTGTATCGAGTGGATCTCCGGCTACGTCCCAATGGGAAAAATGGTCCGCTGGTAACGAGTTCCGAAGGATTTCTCGACTATGTAAGACAGCGCAGTGCAATCTGGGAGTGGCTTGCCTATGTAAAACTGCGTGCTGTGGCTGGCGATCTGGAATTGGGCAGAATGGTCGAGACTCATGCGAGACATGCTATTCATGAAAGGGCTCGCGAGGTAAATTCAGAGGAGTTAAGGCAGGAGACGCGGCGCGTGCGCGAGCGCCTTGAGCGGGAGAAGGGAAGGAGCCTTAATCAAAATGGCCGTCATCGGGCGCATTACATTGGCGGTCGTAATGGCGGAGGCCATCAGGCCACAGAGACGAAATATTCAGCCGGCGGCATGCTCGACGTTTACTTTGCGACCCGTTACCTTCAGCTTCGCGATGATGTCCCGGATGAAGGAGAGAATCGCTCAACTCAAGCGACCCTGGAAAATCTCGAGGCCAGCGGATCTTTAGAAACTCACGACCATCAGTCGCTCAGTCGTGGTTACGAGCTTCTTCGATCCGTAGACCATCATCTGCGACTTATCGTTGGCAAGGTCGCAGTCCTGCCGTCAATGGATTCTCCTGCATACAGGGAGATTGCCAAGCGGCTGGGTTTCGAATCACCTGCCGACTTAAGCGAGACTCTGCGCGAACGAATGCTTGCCATACGTGAGGCTTACGATCGGATTACGGCGTGATTGTAGGTGGACCCGCTTTGTCACTGTCTGTACGTCGCAATGAAGCCGGGCAGGCCCAAGCCCTGCGCCTACAGTTTTATGCGGAGTGCTCAACAGCTTCAGTCTCTTCATACCAGCAACGCGTACACCATCGATGTATTGTTTGGCGCTCCGATGCTTCATAGTCGCTCGAACCGGGCAACCGTCGTACTGCTTCGCGCTCGTCATCTGCGAGCTCGTCCCAGGTTCGCAATGTCTCTTCGCCACACTTGGGACAACGTCTATCACTAGTCACTTCAAACTCCTTTTGCTGGAATGCAAGCGTCAGCTTGCCGCTTAACTATGTCAAGGGTCCAACCTCTAATGTGCAATGCAAGTTAGCTGAGGAGAGACATTGGACCGCGACTGTTGGACTTTGGACTCATAAAAATCACCTGTTTACGGACGCGTCCTTATCGTGTAACTTAACTTTGGCGGTGCGTTGGTGCAACAAACGACCGCGACAGCGCATCCACAAGTTTAGAACCTTACTACTGGGAACACGGCAGGATAGCAAATGTTTCGAATCAAAGCTTCATATACAGGGCAGTTGGAATTGAAGACCACCCTGGAACGAGCCCGCGAGTTTTTTGGCGAACTCAGAAACTTCGCAGACTTGATGCCTGGCATTGAAGGAATTCGTAAGGAGTCTGGTGGCATCATGCGCTGGATTGTACGCGCTGAGGTGCCGGTTATTGGTTCAGTGCAAGCGAGCTTTGCCGTGCGCAAGACCGAAGATCGGCCGGAAAGACTTGAGTGGTCTCCTGCCGGTTCCGATCTGAAAAACTACCTTCGCTATGCCGCAGCTTTTGAAGTGCGCGGGCATAACGTATTGATCAAGATTTCCCAGCATGTGGAGCTCCGCCGGGCCCATGCCAGAGAATTGCACCGCCTTGCGGCTTTGGTTGGTGAGGGCGCGATCAGCTCGGAAATGCAGAAACGAGTTGGCGAAATGATTCGGACGTTTCTGGAACGCGCCCAGACGAAGCTTGAAGGCGAGTCAGCCGTCGAACAGGAAGCAATTTCATAGAGCAGACATGCTACTGCTCGAGTTCAAGTTGGCGCAACTCGACTGTAAAAGCGTTCGCAGATTTTCCATTCCGCTTTTGAAAACTCCCATCCATCTATAATTTGCGGGCCCATTCTTTTGTGAGTCAGTTCACGAATTCTGCGCCGGTCGTCGGCTGCCAGTCCTATTTCACTGACGGAGAGCATTTATGCTTGCCTACGGCGCGGGACGCGTGAGACCGCAGTTTCTCCAGTTACTAGCAGATTCAGAGGGCGCTCAAAACGGCCGGAACGATTCGGCTGTTTTGTCGGTTGCCAACCCGGGAATTGCGCGATATAGTATGCCCAACTAGATGGTTGGTGAATCCTTCCATCCACGTGGTTGCTGGGGTGAGGACAGTAACCACATAAGATTAGGCGCGACAGTCCAAAAACTGTCGCGCCTTTTCGCTTTTATGTTGCTATTGCGTGTGATTTCGTTATTAAAGGCCGACCGGAGCGCTAGCGCCTCATCAAGCCACATGCTGAATAAGGAACCTGTTCCGGCGCTCTACCAAATCACAGTTTACTGCATTACGGATCGCTAAAAGGATCTACCGGAGCGCGTTTAACTGTGACAGAACTCACGGTTGGCCAAACCGCGATCGATATTCTGTCGAGACGATGAACGCCTTGACCATCTCGGCGTTGACGAAGTTACCGTTGAAGGCGTTCAGCTTCGCGAGCCAAACTGGTAACCGTTGTCGTTACTGTCGGGCGGGTCGGTGGGATTTCTTCGTAAGTATCCGAAGTACTGCATCAGGACGAATGCCGGTCTGAACTCCGCCGCGCGCAACGTCTGCGAGTCGACGACTGTTCGCAGGGCTGTTGTTCGACCCGCCGTGCCGCCTGCCCCGAAGGCATTAATTGCATCCTGCGCTCTGACGCTGAGGGCTTGACACCTGACGAAGCGAAAAGCGCATCCACGAAGATATCAGCGCTTTGGTTGAGTGGGTACTGGGCTATGAACTGCTGACTGGTGACGACCTGTTCGGCGTAAGCTTGCTTGTTGTCTTCGAGTTTTTGCGGCCAGCCGGGCTCACCGACGACTCGAGGCAGTTAGATCTGCCATTGGACAATCTGTCTAAAGCTGACTCATCCTTGCTGAGGACACTTACATTAAGGCGTTGCTATTTTTCGAGTTGGCAAATCGCTCGGTTAAGAAACAATCAGGTGTGTTGCTTCGTAGCTAAACTGCGCTCGTGAGGACTGGGAAAACACACCCACCACGGTAGGTGAGCCTGCGAAAGAATTCTCATCAAAAACCTGCGGTCTTGCGCTTTGTGCCGAACAATCTGGCCTCAATCCCGGTACGCATATTGCCGTCTCCTTATTTAGGTTTCAAAGCAGGTTTGAACCGCAGCTCGTAGTGTTGCTGAAGCGCGGCAGGCGGACGGTTGGAGGGAAGGAATATATGAGTGAACGGATGAAGATTCTCATCGGTTACAAAGGATCAGATTGTGCAGAGGCGGCACTCGATGATCTCAAGCGGGCTGGGCTGCCGCCGAACGCGGAGGCCTGCATTCTCTCGGTCGCGGAAGTATGGCTCCCGCCGCCACCACCTTCAGTCACGAGATTGTCGAACAGGCAAGTTCGCGCGGTGTCCAGGCTTAGATTTAACGTGATGAAAGAATCAGCTCAATGATTACTACATTGAACGATGATCAGGCTTATGAGTTGCTTAAGACGGCGCAGGTTGGGAGACTCGGCTGCATAGTGAATGGTGAGCCATACATAACTCCGATCAATTACAAGCTCGAAGACAACTGCATTTACAGTCACTCTCTGGCCGGTTTGAAAATAATAGCTCTCCGAAAAAATCCGCGAGCATGTATCCAGGTCGATGAGATCGAAAGTGACTTGCGCTGGAGCAGTGTCCTTGGCTTCGGCAAGTTTGAAGAGATAACCCAGCCCAGCGAGCGCAGAAACATTTTGTCCCAACTTCTTAAACGGTTCCCCATGCTGACGCCGGTCGAGTCTGCTATCGCCGAGGATGGCTCTTCTCCGGAGGTTATCGTCTTTCGCATTAGACTGGAACGAGTGACGGGCCGCGCGGAAGGTTAACCAAACAGGACTCGGCGAGCCTTCCGAACATTACACCTATCTTCTGCCTGAGACCCGCGGCCAGGGATAATGTCCCACGACAGAATTACTGAATCGGGTTCGAGCTCTCTCGTTGGCGGTAAAATCTTACAGATCGCGGCGCTCTTTCTGTGCCTGGTGCGTTGAAAACGCTTCCGGGGTTAAGGTTCCCGTGACACTGAGGGAGGCCGTCGTCTAACGCCCCACATTGAAGGCTTGTCGCGCATCCATAAAACCAGCCGCCCGCCTCGCGTTACTTCGGTGTGCGAGAGCCAAGCGCGGCCAAGCGTCTGCCCATTAAGCGTGGCCCGCTGCACATACTTGTTGATTGCTGATGCATTCGGAGCGTCAATCGTAAACACGCGCCCATTACCTACGTTAATTTGCGCGCGGCGGAACAGCGGGCTGCCGATGTAATAGTATGGTTGGCCTGCATTTGGATAGAGGCCAACGGCATTCCACACGTACCACGATGACATTGTGCCCGCATCGTCGTTTCCAGGCAGCCCGGCGCGTCCGAGTCGATATTTCTTCGCCAGGATGCGACGCAGAGTTTCCTGGGTGCGATCAGCGCGCCCCGCATGTATGTATAGAAACGCTGCCAGCAGATCCGGTTCATTTCCCTGGCTATACAACCCCGAATTGTCCTGGCCGCTGCCCGTAATGTTATCGAAGAAAGCATCGAGCCACGCAACGAACGGTGCATCGCCGCCGAGGCGATTGATTAGTCCTTGTACGTCGTGCGGCACATAGGTGGAATATTGATAACCTGACCCTTCGTAGTATGGCGCTCCCCACCATGAAAATCTTGCGCTATCAAGCGAGTAGATGTTCAGCGGATCGTAAGGTTGCATCCACTTGCCATTAGCTTCGCGCGGGCGGATGGTGCGGGTATCCACATCCCACAAATTGGTCCAATTCTGTGAGCGCTTTAAATACTTTGCCGCATCGGTCACCTTGCCCAGCCGCCGCGCGACCTCAGCAATACAAAAATCGTCATACGCATACTCCAGGGTGCGCGAGGCTGAACGCTCTTTCTGAAGACTGAGGTAGCCAAGTCGCTTGTACTCGGAAATCTCACGTCCTTCAAAAACCGGACGAGGGCTCTCCTCTTCGGCGTCCTTACGCAGCGCTGCATAAGCGATCTCGTAGTCGATGCCGCGCAATCCCTTGACCAGAGCGTCGGCAACGAGAACATCGCCATTTGAGCCGCCTTGCGTCAATCCGTTTGCACCAGCAACGCGCGCATCCGGAATCCAGCCTGTATGACGATAAGTGTCCACCAGCGACCGCACCATGTCTCGCTGTCGGTCGGGCTGAATCAAAGTCAGTAGCGGATGAAGCGTGCGGAATGTGTCCCAAAGGCAGTAGTAATCTTCATAGTGAGGCTCGTCGGATTTCCACCAAACGTTTTCACCGGACAGGTCGTGCGGCATGTAGTGTGAGCGATAAAGCGCCGTGTAAAAGATCCGCCGCTGCTCATCCGTGCCGCCCTCGACGAGGATGCGTGATAGAGCCTCTTCCCAAAGGGCCGCTGCATTCCGGCGCACTTCCGCGAAAGTTTTTTTCCCAACTTCACGCTCCACGTTTGCGCGAGCCTGTTCGGCACTGATAAACGAGAGGCCGATCTTAACCTCGACTGTCGCTTCAAGCGTCGTGTCAAACGTAAGGTAAAGGCCCGTGCGCTCGCCACCCTGAGCCGACGTTGCACCCAACTGCGACGCTTCGCCACTCCACGCACCATGAGCCGCGAACGGTCGGCTGAACTCTGCGAAGAAGTGCAGTGTGTAAGGTGTGGGATTCCAACCGCCCCTAAACTTGCCCGTGCCTTCAACCTGGTTTGGACCGACGATGCGTGCGGTGCAATCAACTGCGCGCTGTCGCTGGTCGCCACCGGAGCTAACCATGGAACTCACGTCAAGCAACAAATGCGACTCGGTTGATTTGGGAAATGTATAGCGATGCACTGCGACCAGACGCGTGGCCGTCAATTCCACGCCTACATTTGCGCGTGCATCAGCGCGCGCATCAGGGCCCGTTAGCGTCACCGCGTAGTAACCGGGCATAGCGAGCTCATCTTTCTTCGCAGAAGCTAAATTCCGGATCCTTAATTCGCCGACCTCAGGTGTAATGCGGAAATTGCCGTACTTGCTGGCGCCGCCGGTGCCGGAGACATGTGTTTGGCTGAATCCGATTATCGGTTGCCGCGAATCGTAACCCGACGTGTCGTGTCGCAGCGTGTCCGGACTAGGGTTTGCAAAACCGAACGGTACCGCAGCGCCCGGTACAGTATTGCCGCCGCCGTCGGCCCCGATGAACGGATCGCAATTAGACGTGAGCGGCAGATGAGACGTCAGGTGAGACGTTTGCCCGGCAACAAGTTTGGCGCCCGTGTTAGCTGCCAGCGCGACGATTAACAGCGCCAAAATCCACGCGATAAAAGATTTTGCCTCTGAAACCAAAGCCGCTGGGCCACGATATGAGCGCCTGTTCGAATCCATCATTTCGCCTCAGAGTAATTTATCTGGAAACATGTTCGTCGATGATCTGCCACTGGACCCAACATGCTGTGGCGGCTTTTTCAAGGCGAATGTTTGAAGGCCATCACAAGGGAACGCAACGCTGTCCAGCGAAGGTCAACCGTTAATTTGATGTTTGGCGCTTGTGTTTATCTCAATGCCGGGCAGGTTTTCGCAAGCGCGCAGTCGCATTCAGCAATGCCTGGCTAACAGCGCTCTTGACGCTCTTTCCGGAATTGGTCAATCATTCGCTGGCCGCTGAGTAGTTGGCAGCACGATAAAGGACAGAGACATGAGGAGGCACAGTGATTTCAACAGAACTGGCCGATCGTCTCCGCGTCGTTGCTCGCAGCTTTCGCTGTTCCCGCCGACTACGGTGATCTGGTTGCAAATCCCGCCAAAAGGCTTACGTAAATACGTCGATTTTCACATTATTGGCTTCTTCATCCTGGCACTCGGCAGCAGAATCTGGCGCCTGGATTATCAACTTAGAAAGTGGCCGTTATGCGGGCTTTAGACCACGGAATCGCGAAACTTTCCGCAGCAACTTACGCCCTGCCAGAAGAATGTCCCGGCAAACTTCGGGCACGTCTCTTGCTCCACAACAAAGAGGCCATCAAGGCGAAGGGACACACAGATGCAATTGGATTCAAGAACCATGGAAATATTACCAAACGCAATCAGTACTAACACAACGACTCAGGAAGAGGAGCCCTCCGACTCTAATCACGTGACCCCGGCGCGTACGACGGTCGCTGATGATGGCCGCTGTCTTGTCGCACATCGAGATGGCGACGTTGTACTTCGGGATGGTTCAACCGTTCGCATCCGCGTAATGCGTCCGATGGATGAACCGAGCCTTCTCGCTTTACTGCAGTCGCTATCCGAAGAGTCGCGCTGGCTGCGATTTTATTCTTCGGCAAGTGGTTCTGCTCTGGCCACTGAGGCCCATCGTGAAGCCAATCTCGATCATACATTTGGTCTACTTGCATTCAGCGGCGCTGAAGAGCGAGTCGTTGGTCATGCATTTTATGCCGTCGTCGATGAACATCGCGCGGAGGTTGCCTTTACGATCGCGAACGATTTTCAGGGACGTGGGCTCGGCACAATGTTGCTCGGTCAGTTGGCCGACGTCGCGGCTGCCAATGGAATTCAAGTGTTTGAGGCTGAGGTAGTGGCTGCAAACCACGCGATGCTCCACGTCTTCCGAGCGTCAGGGTTTCCCATTGAGGTGGACGCGACTGCGGGTCAACTTCACGTGACGTTCCCGACTTCTTTTAGTGCAGAGGCAATCAAACGCTTCGAACAACGCGAGACGATCGCAGCGGTCAACGCCTTGAAGCTCTTCTTCAATCCATGTGCGGTGGCGGTCATTGGCGCCTCCCGCCAACGTGGGACCATCGGCGGCGAGATATTTCATAACTTATTGAGCTACGGTTTCCAGGGCCCCGTTTATCCGGTCAATCCCAGCGCCGAGGTTATTCAGTGTGTTCCTGCTTACCCGTCGGTCGAAGCGATTGCAGGCCCGGTTGATCTGGCTATCATCATTGTTCCTGCGGCCCGGGTTGTCGAAGTCGCAATCGAGTGCGGCCTCAAAGGAGTGAAAGCGCTCGTAGTCATCTCAGCCGGTTTCTCGGAGACTGGAAAAGAAGGACAGGAACGCCAGGCCGAGTTGGTGCGCGTTTGCCGTGCTGCCGGCATGCGGCTGATTGGGCCAAATTGCATGGGCATCGCCAACACGGATCCTGCGGTGTTGCTCGATGCGACGTTCGCGCCCGGTGTGCCACCTCCAGGACGCGTTGGCTTTTCTTCGCAGAGCGGGGCGTTGGGATTAGCCATCATCGAATACGCAAACTCTCTTGGACTTGGTATTTCCACTTTTGTATCAGTCGGCAACAAGGCTGACATCTCCGGAAACGATCTACTGCGTTACTGGGAATCAGACGACGGTACCGATGTGATTTTGCTCTACCTCGAGTCATTCGGTAACCCGAAAAAGTTTTCACAGCTTGCACGCAGGGTTGGCCGCAGGAAACCGATCGTCGTTGTGAAGAGCGGCCGCTCTGCTGCCGGCGCGAGGGCCACTTCATCACACACCGGCGCGCTGCTAGCTGCTTCGGATGTTACGGTCGATGCGCTGTTTCGTCAGGCAGGCGTAATTCGCACGGACACGCTGGCAGAATTGTTTGATGTGGCTTCGCTGCTCGTGAATCAACCGCTTCCGCGAGGTCAACGCGTGGGGATCATTACGAATGCTGGTGGACCAGCAATTCTATGCGCCGACGCTTGTGAAGCCAGAGGACTCGAGGTCCCCGTATTAGCCGAAAGCAGCCAGGAAAAACTGTGCTCGTTTCTATTACCGGGAGCTAGTGCCATTAATCCTGTTGATATGATCGCGTCCGCTTCGGCTGAAGACTATCGCAAAGCTGTTGAGATAGTGGCCGCAGACAAAAATGTAGATGCGCTAATTGTGATCTTCACTCCGCCGTTGGTCACCCGCGCCGAGGAGGTGGCGCGGTCGATCGTCGATGCCGTTCGGGCGTTGGACAGAAGTAAGCCGGTAATAAGCGTGTTCCTTTCCGCGCGTGGAACACCGGAAGAGTTGCGTTCAGCAGATATAAGCATTCCGTCTTATGCATTCCCCGAAACCGCGGCAATTGCACTGGCACGCGCTTCTCGTTATCGCGAATGGCGTGAACAACCTGAAACGGCCGCGCCTGTGTTTGAAGACATACGGCGAGATGAGGCCGCTGCGGTTATCGCCACAGCACTTTCCCGCGGCGACGGCTGGCTTAATGCAGCAGAAACCGCTGCCCTTCTGCGTTGCTACGGCCTGCCTCTAATCGAACAAAGAATTGCCGCGACTGCTAACGACACAGGCACAGCGGCGGAAGAGATGGGCGGAGAAGTGGCGCTGAAAGCAATTGCGCCGGGAGTGATTCACAAAACTGAAGCAGGCGCGGTTCGTCTGCATTTGCGCGGTGCAGAAGAAGTTCGCACGGCTGCCGCGGCGATGTCGGAACAACTGAAAAGGCAGGGACAACCACCGACTGGGTTTGTAGTTCAGAGCATGGTTCAGAGCGGAGTCGAGATGCTGGTCGGAGTTGTGCACGATCCGCAGTTTGGTCCGGTTGTGGCCTGCGGCGCCGGCGGGGTTCAAGTGGAGCTGCTGCGTGATGTTTCCGTGCGCCTGACGCCGCTTTCAAAAGAAGATGCTTCAGAGATGGTTAGCAGTTTGAAGACTTATCCATTATTGACAGGTTTTCGCGGCTCACCAGTTTGTGATGTAGCCGCGCTTGAAGAAGCGCTCCTGCGCGTGAGCGCAATGGTCGAAGACACTCCGCAGATCGCCGAACTCGACTGCAATCCCCTGGTAGTGCACGAAAGAGGAGCGGTGATACTCGACGCTCGCGTGAGAGTGGCAGACGTCGAGCCTCGCCCATTGTTGGGTGTCCGCCGCTGAGCTGATCCATCCGTTCTTATTTTTCGTGGGCGAGCTGTCTATTCTTGACGCGCGCTTGTAACGCAAACTGTTAGTTTGCGGACGGCTCGTAGCCACTCAGTTAAGCGTTAGTCAACTCACGCAAACTCCACAGTTTGCCGTTACGTTTGCCGTAATCAGCTACCAGCGACAGACCGTATCAAAATCAGTCCAGGTAGCGATCGGGGCGGCGCGCCTTAGAGGAACGTAATGAGGTTCCCACATCTTGTCGCGCACGATTTGTTCCAGTTTGTCGAGCTCCACTTCGGCCAGGCCGGCACGCTTTGCTTCGCGCGCAACTTCCAACGCCACTTTGAACGAGATCTCGCGCACCTCTTCCAGCGGTGGATAGAGTGGTGCTTCAGGGTCGTGCAGCACCGGGGCAAAATCACTTAACACTCGCGCTGCGGCCACGAACATGGCATCGGTTACGCGGCGGGCGCCGGATGCGATCACGCCCAGTCCAACACCGGGAAAGATAAACGAGTTGTTGCATTGGCCGATCCGAATTAGACCGCGATCAGTGACGATTGGTGGGAAGGGACTGCCGGTGGCTATCACGGCTCGTCCATTTGTCCATTTGAAGAGGTCAATCGGACTTGCTTCGCTCTTCGAGGTAGGATTCGAAAGCGCAAAGATCACGGGACGCTCCACATGGTTTGCCATCTCGCGAACGATCTCTTCGGTGAATGTTCCCGGCTGCGCTGACGTGCCAATCAGAATGGTCGGCTGCACATTCTTGATGACATCGCCGAATGTGAGTTGCGAAGGATCAGTCACTTTCCAGCTGAATGTTCTCTCGATCGACTGCGCGTATTTCTGCTTGAATGGTTCGACCTTAGTCCGTCCTGTGTTTACCAGGCCCTGGCTGTCAATTAGCCAGAGTCTTGAGCGCGCTTCGAGCTCTGTTGCGCCTTCAAACATCATCGCTGCGACGATTTGATTGCTGATACCAATCGCCGAGGCGCCGGCGCCGAGAATAACTATGCGCTGCTCACTCAGTTTCCCGCGCGTCAGCTTTGTCGCGGCCAGCAAACCGGCCACGGTGACTGCACCGGTTCCCTGTATGTCGTCATTGAAAGTGCAGAGTCGATCGCGATAGCGCTCGAGTATTCTGGGCGCATTGTGTTTTGAAAAGTCTTCCCACTGCAGCAGGACGTTTGGAAACTTCTGTTTAACCGCTACGACAAAGGCTTCGATAAAATCGTCGTAATCTTTGCCCCGAACACGTTCGTGTCTCCAGCCAAGGTACAGAGGATCGTCAAGCAACTCCCGATTGTCAGTCCCAACGTCGAGCAGAATCGGCAAAGTTGTCGCTGGATGAATTCCTGCGCAAACGGTATAGAGTGAAAGTTTGCCCACGGGAATTCCCATTCCGCCTACGCCGAGATCGCCCAAACCGAGAATGCGTTCACCGTCAGTCACCACGATTACCTCAGCATTTGACGCGGGCGCGTTGTTCAGGAGCGAGATAATCTCGTCGCGGTAAGGATAAGAGATGTACAGGCCACGGGGGCGGCGAAACACATGGCTGTATTGGCGACAACCCTCGCCGACAGTCGGCGTGTAGATGATCGGCATCATTTCGGTAACATGTTCCCGCAACAACCGGTAGAACAGTGTTTCGTTCCGGTCCTGCAAGGCGCTGAGAAAAATATAACGTTCGATGTCGCTGTCTTTACGCTGGTAGTTTTCGTAAGCACGGTTGAGTTGTTCTTCGATGGTCGAAGTATGCAGCGGAAGCAGCCCCAATAGCCCCAGCGCGCGCCGCTCTTCTTCGGGGAAGGCACTGCTTTTATTCAGTAAGGGATCGTCGAGTAGTCGTTGGCCGCTAATCGATATGGTCTTTGATTCCGATTCAGTAAACTCCAGTGCGAACAAAGCGGAATTCATCTTACGGTTTCCTTTGGTGCCTGCAGCATCCCGAGTGCTTCGACCTTCCATTCACGAAGCTCTGAATAAGTATCGCTGGTTGCAAACGGGATGGAATTTCTCTGCGAGTCTGCCATTACGCGCGTTGCTATTCAATATCGGTTCTTCGCACCTAAGCTCAGCGAATCAACCCCTGAGGGACGATACCAAATCCTCCCGCCAGCAACTTCTTACGCTTGCTTCAGTTCGACGTACGCACTCGACAAAACTAAATCTCATCGAACACCCGCTAACCGCGAGGCGTTGATGAAATCGAAAAACTAGGTGTCCCCTTCGATTAATCCTATGGCGCGATGTTCAAGTGCGCTATTGGTTGACTAAAGGGCACCAGATGGGCTTCGCTGCTACCCGCAAACTGAAACTCTCGCAGCTCGTATTGTCCTGGGGCAGTCAGCACGGTCCGCACCGTAAAATGAGCAACTTTGCCGCGCACCGCCGGCAAGCAGTGAAAAGAAACAACCAGGTTTCTGGGTATTTCAGCGAGGCCTTTATAGACGAACGTGCATGCTTCTCCGTGCGCCATCGTCTGGTCATCATGGACGAATAGGTATTCACCTTTCAGCGTTACGCCCATAAGTTCAACCGGCCGATCGAATTTCACTACCGCCTGCTCTTTGTTTGCAGCATTGGCCGCATTGGTAACAGATGCCGCTGAGCTGCTGCTCAGAGTTATGGCACAAAGAAGTGCGATGAACAGTAGAAAAATCTTCATGATGTCTCCCTTTTAACTATCTACATCTTCTGGGCCTTGACCGGCGAGAATTGGCATGACCCTCCTAAATAACTTACTTAGGAATGGCAACGCACGTGCCGATACAATTTTCCTATTTTCCTTAACAAAAGGAGGAGTTGGAGACCTGATGCTGCGAAAAGTTTCCCA
>DASWDX010000146.1:0-18424 GCA_036395055.1 Pyrinomonadaceae bacterium
TCAATCGCTCTTGGATTCATCGGCGCGCTTTTAGGAATGTGGCTGGCGCGTCAACTCGGGCTGCCGGAACTCTTCCCGGTCCACATCGGCACCACAAGCTTTCCAATCATCTGGTCGATCATTGGTTCAGCACTCTTTGTGGCCATCATCACCCTGCTCACTCGCAGCCGCCTATAAGGCCGCATCTTCCGATGACCACGGGTGACAGAGTTTTTAGTTGAAGACTCGGCCTCTGACCTTACAGACCTCGACTCTACAGCCAGCGCTCGAGGAAAATCGCTGAGTGTCGCGCCCTCGTCCTGCAGGGTTCAACCGGCGAAAACCTACCTGGTGTAGGTGTGGATTTCGCAGGTCAACCCATTGGGATGATCTCCGCTATCGAAAGTTATGTCGCCCGTAATGACGACTTTAAGCACCTTCTGATTGTCTTTGTTTTTGTGTGTCTTCGGATCGCCAGGATCTTTTGGATACATGTCGTCGCTAAAGATCAAATCGCAGGAACCGCCTTTGATGATGATGTCACCGCCACCGTCTGACATGGGAGTTGCTCCTTTGCAGGTGAATCAGGTTAATTGTCTTCTTGGGCGAGAATTCTTGAGTTACCAGGGTGTTACCGGAAAAGTTTCCAGGAACCTTTCCACAATACAACCCTGCAGCCATCTCTGAAAGATGCCGCCTGGGCAGGGTTCTTACAAACTTCGATAGCGGCCTGCGTTTGCCTGTCGCTGTAACTAATCCAGAACGAGGATCACGGCTGTCCTGACCTTGGTCTCTACTGGCCAGTGATTCTGGGATCCGCTACTTCGTCAATACGGAGATCGTAAATGCCAATCCCTCGGGATGGTCTCCGCTGTCAAAGAGGATTCTCCCATTGTCGGTAACCGTTATCTGCCGGATCTTCTTATCGTTGTTCTTGTGCTTTTTGGGGTTCCCCGGATCTTTGGGATAGACGCTATCGTCGTAATCTAAATCAACAGAGCCGCCTCTGATAATGATGTCTCCGCCATCTGCCATGTGAGTTTCTCCTTTTGGGGCTGGGTTGGGATTAGGACTTGCCAGCGATCAATTCGCTGAGCTGTTTGCGAGAGAATTGCACATCAGGTCGATTGAGGTAGGTGTTGTAATTATCTCCTCCCCATTTTTGTTGCAAGCCGGAAAGCAGACTTTCCGCGCGCGACGCGTATTCGTGCGCTCTCTCAGTATCGCCGGCGCTGCGGCTCGCACGAGCAGCAACCAGCCACGCAAGCCATTCAGAATCCTGCTGGCCAAAGCGCGCAAAGAGTTGCTGCGACTCAAGCGATGCTTTTAATGCACCCGCAGAGTCACCGGCTTGGATCAGCGCTTCAGCAAGCGCTAGTAGCGCCTCCGACAGCAAAGAAGGATCCCGAGCTTGCCGGGCCGTTGTCACGGCTCCTTCACACTTGAGTCGTCCCTCGCGGGCAGCGTCGGAGAGAGCTTGGGCTAAACCCAGGACATAGGTAGCTGCGATGCCTGTGCTTTTGATCTGCGTGCCAGCAAGAGCCAGCGCTTGCTGGGCCTTCGCTTGCGCTTCCGCGAATCGGCGTTCACTCAAGGCCATCCGCGCAATAGCCAGATAGTACGCAGAGGACAAATTCTTCGCAGCGTCTGGACGCTCCGCGACGGATGAAGCCTCGCCCAACGCGGCACGCGCTTCAACGTAACGGCCTAATCGCCATAAGGCGTTGGCCCGATCGGTTAAGCTCAAGCCGACATTCTTTTGCACTCCCAGCGACTTGGCTATGGCGTAACTGCCCGCAAAATGGCCAAGCGCTTCCGGATATCGCCCCTGTCTAATGAAGAGGAGTCCGATATCTTCATGAGCTAAACCCGCCTGCGGTTGATCGCCCAACTGCTGCGTGAGTTTTAGCTGTTGCTCGAAAGCCTGAAGCGCGGCATCGTAATCGCCTTTTTGTACCTTGACGCGCGCGAGCAGTGCTAAAGCCTGTAGTGTTTCTTTGCGGTAGCCACCTTGTTGATAAAACGGAAGGGCTTGCTCGATATAAGCCGCTGATTCGTCACTGTTATTTCGTCGTTCAGCCAGACTTCCGAGCGAGAGCAATGCTCGCGCCGCGTTGCGACCGTCTTTTTGCCTCTGTGCAAGTTCCAGAGACTGCTTGAAGTACTTTTCAGCCTCGGTGTAGTCGGCGCTCACAAGAAAAGTGTTACCGAGGTCAACCAGTCCGCGCTTGGTGAGGTTATCGATACCGTTAGCCTCGGCCAGATCTATCGCCTGGCGCATATACTGCCGTCCCTGGTCAGCATTACCCTCAGCGACAATGACGTCACCCAACTTTAGCAGCGCCTTTACCTGTCCGTATTGACTGGAGGTAGTGCGGGCCAACTCCAGTGCGCGCTCGAACTGTTGGTGTGCTTCTGGGAATTTGTCAATCTGCAGAAAAAGAAAGCCACGCTGAAACGACACTTCGGCTTGCCCTTCGAAGCTGCCCAGAGCCTCATACAGCGTGTTTGCCTTGTCGAATGCGGCAGACGCACTTGCCAGATCTAATTGTCTTCCGTAAAGAATTGCCACCCGCAAGAACGCAGTTGCATATTGTGGCGGGCGATTGGTTGCCTCCACATAACTCTCAATAGCCTTTTTGATTTCGTCGTTATTCTCATAAGCCCGGCCCCGGTCGACATAAACTTGCGGCTCATTCGGCGAGAGGTGTACCAACTCTGTGTAAGCTTTTATGGCGCCAGGAAAATCTCGCGTGACAGTGGCGTTAATAGCCTCCAGATAAAGAGCGTCAATCGGAGCCAGCTGGGAACGATTTGGTACCAACGACTGGACTCTTAACATCTCATCCTTCGCCCTATCGGAATAGTCGAGTTCAGTCCACGCTTCAGCGAGGCGAGCATGTGCCAGTGCAAACTTGTTGTCATTTGCAACAGCCTGTTCGAGGGCCTTGCTGGCCTGCAAGAATGCGCCATTACGCAGGGCGTCAGTTCCTTTGTTGTACCAATCAAGAGCCACCGGCGAAGGTTTGTAGGGTGATGGTCTCCACCAGTGGACTACCGCCCAACTCAGCAAAAGCACGGCTAGTATCGCCAGCACGAAAGTGCCCACGGAAGGCCCGGGCCGTCGAAACGTTTCGGCTAACGTGGTAAACGCGCTGGCGGAATGCGTGCGTGATCGTGTTAGCGATCCGGTCGAGCGACCCTCCCGATAGCCGTCATTATCGAGAGCCGGAAGCACCCGTCGCAGATCTTCAATAAACTCATCGGCCGATTGGTAACGAGCTTCGACCTTTTTCTCGATCGCCTTCATCGTGATCCGATCGAGCTCCGGCGGGATCTGACCGTTAATCTTTGAAGGTATGGGCGGTGTTACGTGAATCACCTGGGCGCCAATTTCGATAATGCTCTCACCCGCAAACGCCGACTGGCCGGTGATGCATTCATAAAGAACAGCGCCCAGCGCAAACAGATCGCTGCGCCCGTCGACACTCTTTCCCGTGGCCTGCTCTGGCGACAGGTAGAGCGGTGTGCCGACGATTACGTCGCTGTGCGTTCGGGTAGAAGGCAAAGTTTTCTGGTTAGGATCTCCGCCCAGGGTAACGTGTCCGGCAATTTGCTTCACTAAACCAAAGTCAAGCACCTTCACCTGTCCCCGCTCAGTTATGACTACATTTGAAGGTTTCACGTCACGATGTACCACTCGCTGGTGGTGAGCTTCTCCGAGAGCTTCGGCAATGGAGGACACAATCCTTACAGCCTCTCGCAGAGGCAGAGATCCCTCTCGCAGTTTGTCGCTCAGAGATTCGCCTTTAATGAGTTCCATCACGATGTAAGGTTGGTCTTCAGCCGTTTCACCGTAATCAAAAACTGTGGCGATGTTGGGATGGGTCAAAGCAGAGACGGCGCGCGCTTCGCGCAAGAATCTGGCGCGATATTCTTTGGTGGTGGTGGAGAGGAATTTCATCGCCACGCGCCGCGCCAGATTGGTGTCTTCGGCAATATACACAACTCCCATCCCGCCTTCACCAAGCTGGTCGACGATCCGATAATGAGAGACTGTCTTACCGATCATGGTTGTGAGTTTACAGCAAAGCGAGACAGGAAGAATTGTGAAAAACAAACGGAGTTCTGGGAAATCAGGTCTTCTCCGTCGCGGCATTTTCTGTGAGCGCATTCTGCTCTAAAGGTAGGTATATTTCAAGAAAGAACTGCCTGACTCCGGGATTATGGAAGCGTCACACTGCGGACTTGTTGTTCCTGCCGCTTACGAAACTCTTCCAGCTTTGAGCGCAGGTCCGAGCGACTATTGGCGAGGATGGCAATCGCGAACAGAGCGGCATTGACCGCGCCCGGCTTCCCGATAGCCAGGGTGCCGACGGGAATGCCTGCCGGCATTTGCACTGTGGCCAGGAGAGAGTCCATTCCATTGAGCGCATCGCTTTTCATGGGAACACCGAGCACGGGTACAACCGTGTGAGCGGCAATCACTCCGGCGAGGTGAGCCGCTCCGCCGGCCGCGGCAATAATAACTTCAATACCACGAGAAGCTGCGGTCGCGGAAAACTCTGCAGCCAATTGCGGCGTGCGATGAGCTGACATTACGCGGCATTCATGTGCCACGCCAAACTCCGTGAGGGTTTCGTCGGTGTGACGCATTGTTTCCCAGTCAGACTTGCTGCCCATAATCACCGCAACCAAAGGCTTCTGATTGCTGATTGCGGATTGCTGATTGCGGATTTTTGAAACCCGACGATTCGGTGATCCAACTACCTTTCGGGGCATCGCTTGGCCTTCCCTTTTGAAATAGTCCTTCCAGTTTTGGAAATCCGCAATCCGCAATCCGCAACCCGCAATTTGTTTCACGCACCCTGGTCAAGTGAATAACCACGCTCGCCGTCAAAGTTGCAAAGATTCTCCGTCTTGATGAAATCGAAGCCGGCATCAGCGAACCGTGTCAGGAGTGAGATTATCTGTGGATGCGATACCGTCCCACCTTCGGAGTCAGACAGGAAACGACAGCGCCAGTGGTCGGAACAAAACGTCTCCGCATGACCGCCGGGCCATACCTTAACGCCGCGATTGCTAATTATGTCGAGCTTTGTGCCGTCACCACTGAGTTTGCTTAGCGCGTCGCCCAGATCGTTGGACGAGCCTTTTGTCCAATCCAAAAAAACGTCAACGCCGACGAGATCTTTCTTCGCTCGAGTTTGCGTTGGCTTGACCACCTTTGCAGCCGGAGGCATTTCATTGGCGGATTTGTATTTAGCCGCCTTCAGAGTCTGTGGCGTTTGGCCCACACGTTGGCCCACCGCCTCGGCGAATTCCTTAGTGCCAACCTTTTCCTTGCTCTTGCCCTCTTCATAGATATCGTAGGTGTGGATTCCATCCTCAATCGTTCGCAGCCAGGCGTTGTGGACGCGTTCCGCAACAGTTGTTTCGCCGATATGCACCAGCAACATTACGGCGCCTAGAAATAAGCCTGACGGATTTGCCAAATTCTGTCCCGCGCGACGTGGGGCCGATCCGTGAATCGCCTCGAACATGGACACGTGTTCACCAATGTTTGCCGAACCTGCAAGCCCGACGGATCCCGCAATCTGTGCCGCTACATCCGAAAGCACATCACCATATAAATTCGGCATCACTATTACGTCAAAGACCTCCGGCGTGTCTGCGAGTTTGGCAGCGCCGATGTCTACGATCCAATGCTCCTTTTCAATGTCCGGGTACTCCGCCGCGATTTCGTCAAACACCTTGTGGAAAAGGCCGTCGGTTAGCTTCATGATGTTGTCCTTCGTGAAGCAAGTGACCTTTTTGCGGTTGTTCCGGCGCGCGTATTCGAAGGCGTGCCGCACAATCTTTTCCGACCCCGGGCGCGAGATCAACTTCAGGCATTGCATGACTTGTTCGGTTTGACGGTGCTCGATACCGGCGTAAAGATCTTCTTCGTTCTCGCGAACGATCACCACGTCCATACTCGGGTGTTTGGTTTCAACGAAGGGGTGATAAGAAACACAAGGGCGAATGTTGGCGAAGAGGCCCAGCGTTTTGCGCACGGTGACGTTCAGGCTTTTGTAGCCCCCACCCTGCGGCGTGGTGATCGGCGCTTTAAGAAAAACTTTCGTACGGCGCAACGATTCCCAGGCGCTCGGTTCTATGCCCGAACTATTGCCGGCCAGATAAACTTTCTCGCCGATGTCTATTGTTTCTATTTCGAGGTTAGCGCCGGCTTCTTTAAGAATATGCAGCGTCGCTGCCATGATCTCCGGCCCGATGCCGTCGCCGTGCGCGACAGTGATGGGTACAGGGTTGGACATATTGAAATAGACCTTTCGCGAAATTGTAAGTTGAGAGCGAAGCAATATATTCCAAGCGCCTGGCACAAGCAATCATGCAGAACAAAGAACGGTCAGTCGTCAGCGGTCTGTGGTCAGAACGTTGCAGGTAGTTGCTGTTCGTTTCAATTGACTTATCGCTAACCGAAACACGTTTTCCAAAATCAACAACCCCTGGTGCTGCCCACTAACCACTGACCATGGACTAGTGGCCGCTGACCACTGACTATCGTGGAGCTTGAACTCAAAAGCGCGCCTGAGGCATACTTTAGGCCGTCAGATGTTCCCTGCTCTCGCGCATCAGTGGTGACTGCGCTGTCAGTGATCGTGAAGCAACCCGCGTTCGGCTGAGGAGAGAGTTAGGCAGTTGTCAACTTTTGGAAGCTGCTCTCGCAGTTTAAGAGCACCGGGCTCGTCGCGTTTCGCCTGAAGAAGTCAAGTAACTCCCCCGCTTGAGTCTCGCGATTTTATTCCCGCCCGCGCTTCAAATCGATTCAAAGGATAGAAAAGAGATGGGTACGAAACTTTATGTGGGAAACCTCTCGTTTCGCACAACGAGCGAGGAACTGCGCGAAGCATTCGCAGCGGTAGGCACAGTCGAGTCAGCTTCCGTAATCGAGGATCGCGACACCGGGCGCTCGCGCGGTTTTGCCTTTGTGGAAATGGCAACTCCCGAAGAAGCGGCGGCGGCGATCGAGCAGTTTAACGGCAAGGATTTTGGCGGTCGTAATCTCACGGTCAACGAAGCCAAGCCGAGAGCTGATCGTGGTGGCGGCGGTCGCGGTGGTTACAGTGGCGGCGGTGGTCGCGGCGGTTATGGTGGCGGCGGCGATCGTGGCGGTGATCGCGGTGGCTACGAGCGCGAGCCGCGCTGGTAAAAGAACGGGGTAACGGGGGAAAAGAGAAACTGGGAAGCAGGTCTTCCTTTTTCCCTGTTGTCCATTTCCCCTCTTCCCCTGTTATTTTCGGGCTGCCGGCGTGAGTTTGAGTTTCAGTCGCTCGCCGCCGCGTAGTAGTTCAACTTCATATTCCTGCCCGGCCTTCATCTCTCCGAGCGCGTACGTGTAATCGTAAACGTTGTGCACGTCGCGGCCAGCCAGTTTCACGATCCTGTCTCCCCCTTTAATCCCGGCTTTTGCCGCCGGCGAATCGTCGCGCACCCCATCAAGCAGCAGTCCATCGCTTGAATCAGCGTAATTTGGAATCGTGCCGAGATAGACGCGGAAGCCGGTCGAGCGACCAGTAGACTCCGACTTTGCGACCGCGTACACGGGCCGTTTGTCGTTGCTGTCGATGTCGAGCACTACGCGCGATACGAGATTGAGTATGCGTGATTCGTCTTCGTAGTTGATCTTGTCGGCCGTGTCGGATGGTTTGTGGTAATCCTCGTGACTACCGGTCCAGAAGAAGAATACAGGGATCTGTTTGGCGTAAAACGATGAATGATCACTGGGACCGAAGCCATCTTCACTTAGCGTCAGATCAAATGCCTTTTCCAGAGCGAGGCTGACGACCGGCCGGCCGTTTATTCCAGTTACTATCGGTACTCCGCTGCCGGGGGCGGACGTCTTCGCGATGGTACCCGACGATTCCGGCGTCGCAGCAACTGTGATTCTCCCCGAAACATTGGCTGCCGTTATGATCTGGCGCCACTGCTGCGCCGTGCCCACTCCACCAACAATCAGCTTGTTGTCTTTCATCCGGCCGATCATGTCCATATTGATCATGGCGACGGTGTTGGCGAGCGGCGCGATGGGATGGTTGACGTAGTAGTTCGAACCGAGCAAACCTTCTTCCTCACCACTGAAGGCAATAAAGACGATGGTTCGTCGCGGCCGAGATTGCTGTTCAGAGAAGATGCGTGCAAGTTCGAGCAAGCCGGCAACGCCGGATGCGTTATCGTCTGCGCCGTGATGTATCTCGTCTTCTTTTGGAGCCAGACTTCCTTCACCGCCACGCCCCAGGTGATCGTAGTGCGCGCCAATGACAATTACTTCGTTTTTAAGTGTCGGATCAGAGCCATCGCGAATGCCGACGACGTTGTAAGCGGGAACCTCACGTCGGACGATATCTACAGAAACGGAAAGAGTTGCTCCTCTTAGAGGCAGACTGGTTACCATCGCCGGAGTAATAAAGGCTTCACTTTGGGCAGCGTTTGATGACTGCGCAACCTCAGTCAACGCGGAGATCAGATCCTTTGAGTCCTTCGACAAAGAAAAGAGTCTTGCAGCGGCTTGTCGCGAAATGACAGCGACCGGCAATCCGGCGTCGCCGCTACTGTTATCGTAGCGCAGCCGCGAAAGGCGGTCCTCTTTAAAGTTTTCTTCCCGCGCAATAATAAAGAGCGCCTTTGCACCGGCGTCACGAGCCGCAATCGCCTTCCAGCGAACGTCCTCATAGCGTGCAAACTGCCCATGGGGATTATCGCCATCTGGCGTACCTGCAAGGGCGATAGCTATGCGATCCTTTGCGGCCGGACTGTAGCTGTTGTATTTCAGTTCTGTTGCCGTAATGCCATAGCCGACAAACAAGTACTCGGCGCTATTAATATGAGCGTTGGCGGACAGTCCAACAGGCATCCAGTCTTCGCCCACACGCAGATCAATCGGAGCTTGTTTTTCTTTCAACAGAATGGACAGCAGGTTTTCTTTACCTAACTCGACTCCTGCAACGTAGGGAAACTCCTGCATGTAACGCTTAGGCGAGTCGGCTTCAAAGTGGGACATGCCGGGCGTGTCGTAACCGATGCTGCGTCGCAGTCCATAACGCGAAAACTCACGCGCGATGTATTCGGCGGCGAGGTTTGCGCCGCGGCTGCCCGTGCGACGTCCCTCCAACTTGTCGGACGCCAGAAATTCGATGTGGGTGCGCAGCCGTTCGACGCTTGGTGCAATCTGAGTTTGGGTTTGACCGCCGGTCGCGATAGAGATGGCAACGACCAGGGCGACCAAGAGTGAAATCCGCGGTAACAACTTGTCTTTCATAAGAACCTCAAAGTGAGAAGGCGCTCGTACCCTCAAGCGAGCGGAAAAAAGTCGATCCCCCGAAGCTGCCGGAGTAGAGGTTGCCCCTTCTGATCATTGGTTATTCCAAATGTGGCTAGCGTAATAGATGGGCGCGTGATCTGCTATGAGTGCGGGGATGGTTAGTCCTAATGCATTTGCCACGACCGCACTGCCCCGGCCGAGCACGCCATATACTCGCATCGCCAACTTCTGTGCTTTCGTGGGTTCAGGTAACCCACCGCCTTGCGGGTTCGGGTCCAGATGGCCGTCCGCATCGATGAACTTGAGTTGACCCACATGCGTGTAGGCATCGCCGTGAAAAAGTCTCTGCGCTATGTCTATGTCATAGACTACTCGATACGTTTTGGCGTTCAGGCCGCGAGCCTCGTAGTTTTGTTTGAACTGAATATCGCCAACCCGAGGTGAGCCGTAGGTGTAAACGCCGCGGACGTCAAATCCACCATCGCGCGCGGCCCGTTCCGCGGCGAGTGTGGCTAAAGCCGCACCCAGACTGTGGCCAGTGATCCAAAGTGTGCGCGTGCCGTCCGCCAGAAGTGGTTGCAGGTAGCTCTTGAGACCTTGCGTGCCGTTCGTGTCATTCCACGCTGCGGCCATGTCCCTCATAAACCCCTCGTGCACAAGACCGCCTGAGTCGTCCGGCACGGGCCTTAACTCAAGGTTTCGCAGCCAATCATTAAAGGCGCCCCAGAAGTTATCGATCTCCGTGCCGCGCATTGAGACAACCACGAAATTGTCGTTGTGGGCGACGAAACACTGTGTGGTGTCACGGCTGAAGAATTCCATGATAAAACCGTCGGCAGTGAGACCGGAATCGACGAACTTCTGTTGAATAACTGGCTTGCTGGCATAGGCGAGCATGGCGAAGTCGGCCAGCCATCCTGCGTTCACCAGTTCAAAGCTGGACGCCAGCGGCAGGAACGCATGGTTTTGTCTGTCCTCGAAGTAAGTGTAGTTTTCATTTGGTGGACGAATATTGCGAAACGTCGCTGTTGGGATAGGCTTATTCATGTGAGAGTTCTCCTTATAGTTTCTGTCAGGCGAGGAGTCGTAAATCCTGAGTTAAGGCCCCAGGAGAAGGCTGCAGTTCATTCAACCCAATCGGCGATAAACACATTCGTATCGCCGCGAGTTTTCGCATTTCGGTTTGAGGCGAAGACGAGTTTTTTGCCATCGGGCGAGAACATGGGAAACCCGTCAAAGGTTTCGTTGAAAGTGAGGCGTTCCAGTCCCGTGCCGTCCACATTGATCTTGTAGAGATCGAAGTTGCGGCCTTTAGGATCGTCCATGTTGGAAGCGAAAATTATCCGCTCGCCATCAGGGAAAAAGTAAGGACCGAAGTTGGCCTTACCGTTGTGCGTCACCTGCCGCTTATTAGATCCGTCAGCATTCATCACCCAAATTTCCAGCGTCGTCGGGCGAATCAGGTTTTGCTTGAGTAGACCCAAATAATCCGTCTTCTCCTTCTCTGTTTGTGGATGATAAGCGCGATAGACTATCTGCTTGCCGTCATAGGACCAAAAGGGGCCGCCGTCGTACCCGAGTTCACTCGTCAGGCGGCGGATATGTTTTCCATTCGCGTCCATCGTGTAAATGTCCAGGTCGCCATCGCGCATTGAAGTAAATACAAGGTTGCCATTGTGGTTGATGGTCGTCTCAGCATCATAACCGGGCGCACTGGTTAGCTGTTTCAAATCCGAACCGTCTGGCCGTGCAGTGAAGATATCAAACGTCGGGTAAACCGCCCAGACGTAACCCTTCGAAAAATCCGGCCGCGGCGGACACTCCTTTGCGCCAACATGCGTTGAGGAATAAAGAACGCGCCGGCCATTTGGAAAAAAGTAAGAGCAGGTTGTACGGCCATCCCCGGTTGAGATCAGGCGCACGTTGGAACCGTCTACATTCATGGTGTAGATCTGATCACACTGACGCCCGTCACGCGTAGACTGGAAGATTAGCTGCTTGCCGTCAGCCGAAAAGTAGGCTTCCGCATTTTCCCCGCCGAAGGAAAGCTGTTTGATGTTTCGCAGATGCTTTTCTTCGGGCATTCTCAACAATTGATCCGAGACACCGGAACGGAAAGATTTGGCGGTTGGGCCAGGGATAAAGAGCAGAGAAGCCGTAATTAGTGTTAGCAGTAGGATTTTGAAGGATCTAATTTGCATTGACATTAGTTTGATGATTGAAACCGCAAAGGTCGCAAAGTTTGAATGCCGGTTCATTTTTATCACTTAGGTCCGAAGGACCGGCAGTTTGTAGCCCCGTCCGTGAGGGCGGGGTGGACGTGACGGTCAATTATCTGAGCGCCGAAGGTGCGCCACGATTTCTGCCGGCCCTTCGGGCCTCTGAGCTATAGAAACGCTGGGTTCCCCGCCCTCACGGACGGGGCTACTAATCTCCGGTCCTTCGGACCTGCCGCACTCTGCCCATCGAAATTGAAAAATATCGAAGTTTGCTCAAGGGACTAAAGAGAAAGGCAAGCCCAGCGCTCTTTTGTACATTCAGTTCGGGAAATGAGACTACGCAGTTAATCCGAGTGCTTCCACTACGAGCCGCGCCTGCTCCGCCTGGTGAATCGCGTAGGATCCGGTAGCCGGACTCGCTGAAGGCGCGCGGCCCACGTAGATCGGACGCTCGCAAGCGGGCAAAAGATTTTCCAGTCGCTGTTCGACAAACGTCCAGCCGCCCATGTTCTTTGGTTCTTCCTGTGCCCAAACAAGCTGTTTTGCCGCGGGATATTTAGCCAGCACTTCGCGCAGCCCAGTCTGTGGGAACGGATAAAACTGTTCCATTCTGACGATGGCTACGTGCTCGACAGCTGTCTTCTTCCGCGATTCCGCAAGATCGTAGTAGACCTTGCCGCTGCAAAGAACAACGCGCTTCACAGCCTCGGCGCTCTTGATCTCAGGATCGTCACGCAACGGTTGAAAACCGCCACTGGTGAAGTCAGCAGGGGCGGACGCGGCGGCTGGAAGTCGCAGCAAGCTCTTTGGTGTGATCACAACAAGCGGACGTTCCATTCCCGGCCTGACTTGGCGGCGCAAGAGATGAAAATACTGCGCCGGCGTAGTCGGATAACAAACCTGCAGATTATTCTCAGCGCATAGTTGGAGAAACCGTTCCAAACGCGCGCTTGAGTGTTCCGGCCCCTGGCCTTCGTAGCCGTGTGGCAAGAGCAACGTCAGGCGCGAAGTCTGACGCCACTTGTCTTCCGACGCGGCGATGTATTGATCAATGATAGTCTGCGCGCCATTAACGAAATCGCCAAACTGCGCCTCCCACAACACCAGCGCGTCGCGCGCAACGACAGTGTAGCCATACTCAAAACCCAGCACACCTTCTTCAGAAAGTGAACTGTCAAAAACCTCGAAGCGCGCTTCCGGAGCCGACTGCGATCGTAATTCAGACAGCGGCGCCCACGATTTACCCGTCTGCGTATCGTACAAAACCGCGTGCCGTTGGCTAAATGTGCCGCGTCCTGAATCCTGTCCGCTCAAACGAACACGACTGCCTTCGATGACTAACGATCCAAACGCAATCGCTTCCGCAAAAGCCCAGTCAATGGGCAACTCTCCCGAGCCCATCTTTGCCCGACGTGCGAGCTGGCCGACCATTTTTGGATTTATGTTGAAGCCTTCGGGCACGATAGCGATCTTCTCGGCGATAGTTCTTATGGTCTCAGCGCTTACCGGCGTTTCTATGACGGTAGAGCCATCCAGCTCTTCTAAAGGTGGTTCACCTAATGCCGGGTCTTTCCTGGAAGCGACTTCCTTGGCGCGGGCGAGTGCGTCTTCATAACGTCGAACTCGCTCCGCAGTTAGTTCGCCTAACTCGGCTTCAGTAATAACGGCTTCCTTGATTAGCCGCTCGGAATAAATGGTGCGCACGCCCGAATGAGCTTTCACACGCGCATACATCAACGGCTGCGTGTAGCTGGGCTCGTCGGTTTCGTTATGTCCGAGCTTCCGGAAGCCGACGACATCAAGCACCACGTCTTTATTAAACTCCTGGCGGTAATCCAAAGCGATTTGCAACGCGCGATAAGCTGCTTCAGGATCGTCACCGTTGATGTGAAAGATCGGCAACTGCGTCATGCGGGCCACGTCAGTCGAGTAGATCGTTGAGCGTCCGGCTTCCGGCGAAGTTGTAAATCCGATCTGGTTATTGATGATGATGTGAATTGTGCCGCCGGTACGATAACCCTTCAGCTTGGCGAGATTGAGCGTCTCCATCACGATGCCCTGGCCCGCGAAGGCTGCGTCTCCGTGAAGCAGCACCGGCAGCGCACGATCTATAACCTCTTCGCGAGGCATGCCCGCGCGGTCTTTCAAGTCGTCTTGTTTGGCGCGCACCATTCCTTCGACCACGGGATCAACAGCCTCGAGATGACTGGGATTCGGCGACAGCGTCAACCTGACTTTTCTGCCGCCGGCTGTTTCGCGTTCTCCGATAGCGCCCTGATGATATTTGACGTCGCCTTCATCCGCGGGAAACGAAGGGTGCACGGAGCCCTCAAACGACGCGAAGATGCGCTCACAAAAATGTCCGATAACATTCGCCAGCACGTTTAGCCGCCCGCGATGCGCCATGCCCAGGGTGATGTCTTCAACGCCACGCGTGGCGCCACCTTCAATGAGTTGATCAAGCAACGGGATGATTGTCTCGCAGCCTTCAAGCGAAAATCTTTTCTGGCCGAGGTATTTAGTATGCAGAAACCGTTCGAATTGTTCGGCCGAGATCAGTTTCCATAGCAGTTGCTTTTTGATCTCTGCGGGAATCGGTTCGGGACTAACAAACTGCTGGCGTATTTGCTCGCGAATCCAAAGTTTTTCTTCCTTGCTTTGAATGTGGCGATATTCGATCCCAACTTTCCCACAATAGGCGCGTTGCAGAATATCGAGTATTTGCCGCAGGGGGGCGACTCTGGTGCCCGCCAGTCCGCCAGTTATGAATTCGCGATCCAGGTCCCAGATCGTCAGCCCGTAAGTTTCGATATCAAGTTCCGGGTGATAGAGCACCGGCATAGCATGGAGTGGATCAATATCTGCAATCAGATGTCCGCGCACGCGATAAGAATTGATCAGTTCAATGACGCCGGCTTCCTTGGCCGCCTGTTCGCGCACCTGATCGCCCGGCACCAGCGCGCGGTTCTGATCGATATTCCAGCGAAAGGGAACATGAGCTATGCCGAGGTCAACAAACACGTCATCATAAAATCTGGACTTGCCAATTATCAGCTCATGCACTCGCGCGAGAAACGCACCCGACTCGGCGCCTTGAATGATGCGGTGATCGTAAGTGCTGCTGATAGTAATGGCTTTGCTAATCCCGAGTTGCGACAGAGCTTCCGGGGCCATCGCCTGGTACTCGGCCGGATATTCAATCGCGCCGGTGGCTATGATTACTGACTGACCAGCCATCAAACGGGGTGTCGATGAGACGGTGCCGATTGTTCCCGGGTTTGTGAGTGAAATTGTCGTTCCCTGGAAGTCTGCGATTTGAAGTTTTCCTTCGCGGGCGCGTTTTATTACGTCGTCATAAGCCCGGAGAAACTCCGAGAAGCGAAGCTTATTTGCGTTCTTAATGTTTGGAACCAGCAGCGTGCGCGTGCCATCCTTTTTTGTCGTATCGATGGCGATGCCGAGATTAATACCTGGCCGCCGCAGTCGTGCCGGACCTCCATCCACGACGCCGTAGCCATCATTGAGCTGCGGAAATTCATCAAGCGCCTGCAATAGCGCCCAGGCGATCAGATGCGTGTAAGAAGCTTTGCCACGATCGTTTTCCTGAAGATATTTGTTGATAATCCGGCGATTTTCGTCAAGCAATTTTACCGGTATGCGTCGCTGCGAAGTCGCGGTGGGAACCGAAAGGCTCGCCTCCATATTCTCAACAATCTTGAGAGCGGCGCCGCGAATGGGAATGGCTTCGACCTGTTCAGTGGTAACTGGAGCAGCTTGCCTTATTTCCGGAACAGGAATGGCAGCTGATTTCGTTTGTGCCTGAGCCTTGGCCGCCGCTGTCTGGCCGTCGGTAGTCAGCGCCTTACTTCGACCATTATCAGCGGAGCGCGCATCTTCAGCGCGGGCGGCCATGGTTGGGAGGCTTGGGGCCTGCGAAGCAGCAGCCCCTTCACCATTTCCCAACAACTCAGTAAAGTACGCGCGCCACGATTCGTCGACCAACTCCGGATTGCTGCGAAAACGGCTGAGCAAACCTTCAACGTAAGTTGCATTCGCGCCAAAATTTTCGGCGATGATTTCAGATAAATCAGTTCTCACTGGCTGACCCAACTCTTCTCACCTCTTCCAGGTAAAAACACGATAGGCTACCGAGGCCTGTATGGCGTGGCTTTTGTAATAGATTATCACCTTCGACAGCGCTTTGCATCCGACCCTCTGAGACTGCCTAATATCCTAATTTGAGAACTCGTATCTGCCTGACCTCGGCGTTCTCTGCGTAGCAAGTCCTTAAGTTCTTGTTGTTTGAGCAAAGTTCTTAACCGTAACTACCAGTCCCGGATGGACGAAATATTTATAGCCACCGAGCTCCATATAGTTTTCGCAGCTCCGAAGGAGCGAAATATTGGCGATGTGAATCGTGCTTACAGCATGTCGCTCCTCCGGAGCTCTAGTCTTTGGTTTATCTTCCGTGTCTATAAACATTCGATTCCTCCGGAGCTAAGGCGTTTTGTTGCCGCCTTTGTTTCGCTGCGACGCTGCGTTAAGAGAACGTCTCAAAATTTAGTCAACGGCGGAGGCGCAGAGAAGGCAGTTGTTAGGCAGCGCAAATTTCAAATTGTCGCCCGGCAAGTGGTATCTTAAGCGGCCTCTTCAGTCAGCCAACAAATCACATAGTCATGAAAGAAAAAGAAACCCGTCCCTGCAAACGCACTCTAATCGCAGTTTCCTGTCTGCTACTGATCACGCCGATAATCGGCACCCTATTTCCGGCTATCATCAGTGCTGTCGATCAGCCTCCCATGACCGTCATTCTCGTACGGCACGCGGAAAAGAAGATCGTTGCACCAGAAAATAAAGACCCTGATCTAAGTCCAGTGGGATTGGCGCGCGCGCAGGAGCTCGCGAGGATCTTCGGTAGCAGTGGCATCGCCGCGATTTATGCAACGCAGTACAAACGTACGCAGCAAACCGTACGGCCTCTAGCGGATAAACTCGGGCTCACGATGACGCAGGTTGAAGCGAAAGAGACATCGGAGCTGGTAAAGCAGATTCGTTCCCGGAATGCGGGCCAGGTCATCTTCATCGCTGGTCACAACAACAGTGTTCCGGAAATAATCGCCGCGCTGGGTGGACCACAACTGCCCATCATTCCGGAAGCGGAGTTTGACAACCTCTACATTCTGACCATTCAAGGCGACGGCTCTGCACGACTGCTGAAAATGAAATACGGCAGTCAGTGATCAGAGGAGCAGGAGGCAGGAGGCGGAAGGCAGGGGCAGGAGGCAGGAGCAGGAGGCAGGGACAGGGGCAGGGCAGGAGTCAGGAGCAGGAGCAGGAGGGCAGGGACAGGGGCAGCGGCAGGAGGCCGCCCAGCACGGTTTGCGTTGCGGGGTGGGGCGGCAATTCGAGGCGCGCCTGGCAGCCGACAGACGGCTGGAGGAGATGGGTATTTAGGCCGATGGGTATTTAGGCCGATGGTTACCGAGGCTGATTCCTGGACGAGTCAGACAGTGGAGGATAGGACAGCACGATGAAAAAATCCGACTCGAAGAAGAAGCGACCTAAAAAATCAACAGCTCTTCCTGAAACTGTTAGCGTAAACCGGCGTGCATTCGTAAAGCTCGTTCCCGCGCTAGGCGCGGCCGCGTTGGTGGCGCCTCATCTCAGTATCTCTTCTGCATTAGCGCAGGGTCCATCGCCTTCGCCTTCGCCAACTCCAGCGCCATTACGCGTGACGAGGGACATGCTGCGCCAGGCCGAGAAACTCATCGGGATCGAACTCACCGATGCTCAGGAGGCAATGGCGCTTCCGAACGTCAATACAAATCTCGAGAGATATGAAACGCTTCGGAAGATCGAAATTCCGCTCGACACTGAACCGGCCATTCTGTTTCATCCCGCGCTGCCGGGAAAAAAATTCAACATCAAACCGGCGAAAATCAAATTCAGCAAAGTCCCGAGTCTCCAGTTTAGCTCGCTCGATGACCTCGCCTTCGCGACTTTGCCGCAGCTTGCTGAGTTGATCCGTACGCGCAAAGTTTCTCCAGTTGATCTGACGAAGACGTACGTTGCGCGTTTAAAAAAGTATGGACCGAAGCTTAACTGCGTAGTGACGCTAACTGAAGATCTTGCCCTGGCCCAAGCTGCCGCCGCCGACCGCGAAATCAAAGCCGGAAAGTATCGCGGACCGCTACACGGAATTCCCTGGGGCGCCAAGGACCTCTTCGCGACAAAGGGAATTCGCACCACCTGGGGCGCGGAACCTTATCGCGATCAAGTGATCGACTACGACGCGACAGTGGTCGAACGGTTACGCGATGCAGGAGCGGTTTTGCTGGCAAAACTTTCCATGGGCGCGCTCGCGCAGGGAGGCCGTTGGTTTGCCGGCATGACTCGAAATCCCTGGCAGGTGGAAGAAGACAAGACTGGCTCGAGCGGATCGTCAGCCGGTCCGGCCGCCGCGACCGCCGCCGGGCTGGTGGGCTTTTCGATCGGCACGGAAACGCTTGGCTCGATCATTTCGCCATCATCGCGCTGTGGCGTTGTCGGACTACGGCCAACATACGGGCGCGTCAGTCGTTATGGCGCAATGGGTTTGAGTTGGACCATGGATAAGATCGGTCCGATTTGCCGAGGCGTGCAGGACTGCGCGGCTGTCCTCCAGGGTATTTACGGACCCGACGGGCGCGACCTGACAGTTGGAGATGTTCCCTTCAACTGGGAGCCGGGTAGGTCGCTCGCGAACATGAAGATTGGGTACATAAAGACTGAATTTGACCAACAGCAGGATCCAGAGCGAAAGACGATCTACCAGCAAGCGCTTGACGCGTTGAAGTCAGCCGGCGCAAACCTGCAGCCAATCGAGATGCCAAAGTTTTCCGTTGCGGCATTGCGCATAATTCTG
>DASWDX010000147.1:0-13321 GCA_036395055.1 Pyrinomonadaceae bacterium
GATTCACCTGACAACACAACATCGAAATGAGATCGCCGTGCATGGCGAGCGCGACTACCCGTACGAATGTTGCGGCTTGTTGCTCGGTAGTTTTACAGAACCAGGTGTGAAGATGATCGCCGAGGTTTACCCGATCTCGAATGCGCGCGAAGAGCAGGCAAAGCGCACTCGCTTCTTAATCCGCCCCGAAGAATTAATGCGAGGCGAACGTTCCGCGCAGGCTAAGGGTCTGGATGTAATTGGCTTTTATCACTCGCATCCCGATCATCAGGCAGTGCCTTCGCAGTATGATCTTGAGCATGCCTGGCCGCTGTATTCGTATATTGTTGTTTCAGTGAAAGCTGGTGCAGCGCAGGATCTCCGTTCGTGGGAGATGGAAGCAGACCGCTCACGATTTACTGAGGAAGAAATCCGCACATTGACACAGCCTACGGACCACGGTTCCCGACGCGGCAGCCACGTTGGGGAGGTGGATGCGGGTGGCTGAGTTTGAGGCTTGCGGATTGTACCAATGACCATCCGCAGATATTACCTACGAAACATTTCTTGAAAGGAATTCCAGTCATGTCCATCACGATAAATATTCCCACGGCGCTGCGACAGTTTACCGGTGGCAGTGCCCGCATCGACGTCGAAGCGTCTACCGCAGGTGAGGCCTTGGAGCGTTTGACCTCGGTTCATTCCGAGCTGCGCCGCCATCTTTACGACGACAAGAACTCGCTGCGCAGCTTCGTTAACGTTTACGTCAACGACGAAGATGTTCGTCATCAGTCAGGCGGCGACACGCCGGTAAAGGATGGCGATACAATAATGATCGTGCCGTCGATTGCCGGCGGGATCACCAGCGAAGCCGAGGTTGCTTCTGCCCTGCCGTCGTTATCAAACGAAGAGATCGCTCGTTACAGTCGGCACCTGATCATGCCTGAGGTTGGTCTGAAGGGGCAGCAGCGCTTGAAAGCTGCCAGCGTGCTGATGATCGGGACAGGTGGATTGGGAGCTCCCGTCGGGATGTATCTGGCTGCCGCCGGCGTCGGACGCATCGGCATTGTTGATTTCGACGTTGTGGAAGCTTCCAATCTCCAGCGCCAGATTATCCATGGCACCGCGGATATTGGCCGCCCCAAAATCGAATCCGCCCGCGATCGCCTGCGCGATATCAATCCCCACATCGAAATTGAGACCCACGAGACCCGCCTGACCAGCCAGAACGCGTTGGGTCTCTTTGCAAACTACGATATCGTCGTCGATGGCACAGACAACTTTCCCACTCGTTATCTGGTAAACGATGCCTGCGTGCTTACCGGTAAACCCAATGTCTACGGATCGATTTTTCGTTTTGAAGGACAGGCAAGCGTGTTCTGGGCCGCCGCTCCAAACGGCGGCGGATCGTGTTATCGATGTCTCTATTCTGAGCCGCCGCCGCCTGGCCTGGTTCCGTCATGCGCCGAAGGAGGCGTGCTTGGAGTATTGCCGGGGATTGTGGGCGCGATTCAGGCAAACGAAACTATCAAGATCATTCTTGGCGCCGAAGGAGTCCTCGTTAATCGTCTATTGCTCTTCGATGCGTGGCAGATGAAGTTTCGCGAACTAAAGTTGCGCAAGGATCCAAACTGTCCCGTGTGCGGCGAAAGCGCTACTATCAAGGAATTGATCGACTATGAAGAATTCTGCGGGTTGCGCGCACAACCGCAGTCGGAACCGGCAACGCTTGAAGAAATCACCGCCACAGAACTCAAGCACCGGCTCGATAGCGGTCAGGACGTTCAGATAATTGATGTCCGCGAGACTTTTGAATACGACATAGCGCGGATTCCGGGAACGAAGTTGATTCCGCTGGGCCAGGTTGTCACTCGCATGAACGAAATCAATCCGTCGCGCGAGACAGTGATGCATTGCAAGGGAGGTGTTCGCAGCGCGAAGGCGATTGCGGCTTTGAAACAGGCTGGATTTCCAGGCCGCCTCGTCAACTTGAAAGGCGGAATCAGCGCCTGGTCAGATGAGGTTGATCCGGCAGTGGCAAAGTATTAGCCGCTGGTGAAAAGAAAGAACGAAATGCCCGCGTGCAGGCGGCTCTCCCGCACATGCGTTTGCCCGTCTCTTCTTCCCAGACAGATTGAAGCTTAGAATGTGCGTGCGGTCCTTCGTGACTCAGTGCCGCTGCACGCATCGCAGCTCGACTGTCCTTTGGGCGGCCGAGACCGCTCAGCCGCCTTCCTCGGCACCATCGGCTATTATGCAAGTTTGCATTTTTCATCCATCTCGTTTTCCGCAGACACGAAATCCTGAACGAAACTCCGTTCCATAAGATGCGAGAGAATTCGCCGCGCATTCATCTCAGGTGATGATTGTATTGTCTCGAGAATGATCTCCGGACTGTTCGGCGGCTCGTACGGATCATCAATTCCCGTGAACCCGGTGATTTGCCCTTCACGCGCCCGCGCGTACATCCCCTTTGGATCGCGCTGCTCACAAACTTCCAGAGGAGTATCGACATAGACCTCTATGAACCGGGCGCTCCCAATCATGGAGCGACACTCATTTCGGGTCGCGCGGTAAGGGCTCACGGCAGCGCAAATGACGGCTCCTCCATGGCGCACTATCTCTGAGGCCACAAAACCGATCCGGCGGATGTTGATATCGCGGTCTTCTCTGCTAAAGCCGAGTCCTTTAGACAGGTGGGTCCGAACCACGTCACCATCCAGTACTGTCACTTGCCGGCCGTGTTCCAGGAGCAGGACAGTCAAAATTTCCGCCGTCGTCGATTTTCCTGCAGCGCTTAACCCCGTGAACCAGATACAGAACCCCTGACGGTGTTGCGGCGGGTGGGCCTGCGCCAGAACCTGTGCGACTTCAGAGCGGGTGAACCACTGCGGTAAGGACCGACCGCGCCCTAGGTAATCTTCCCTCACAGCGGTTCCCGAAAGTGAAGCGATGGGACGCCCCTGGGGCACGCGAGTGGCATCTTCGAATCGTTCTTCGTCCGGCAGGTAAACCAGCTCAGGAAACGGAACCATCTTCACGCCAATCTCTCCGCTGTATTTCGCGAAGAGCTCCTGCGCCGCGTATGGGCCATAGAAGGGCATGTTATTGGAATCTACTCCCGGACTCGCATGATCTCTCCCGACGATGAAGTGATTCGCGCCGAAGTTGCGCCGGATTATTCCGTGCCACACGGCTTCGCGCGGGCCGGCCATTCGCATAGCCAACGGCAGCAGCGCAAGCACCGTGCGGCGAGGATCGTAATAGCGCTCGGCAAGCACTTTGTAAGACCGCACACGCGTGTAGTGGTCAACGTCTCCGGGCCTCGTCATTCCGACTACCGGGTGAAGCAGTATTGTTCCGTCGATCTGCCTTGCTGCGCGCGCGGTGATTTCTTCATGTGCCCGGTGAAGCGGGTTGCGAGTTTGGAACGCGACGACATTCCGGTGGCCCAGCGTCCCGAGTCGTTCCCGAACTTGTGCAGGCGTCAATCGGATATTTTGAAAGTCATAATGGCGTGGTAGCGCAAACACCTTTAGTTCGCCTGAGATGTTCAGTTTGCCCCACGAATGCATTTCCGCGATCAACGGGTGGCGAACATCTTTCGTGCCGCATACCAGCCTTGCTTCCTCTTCCGGGTCCCACTCATAAATCTCTTCAACACGCATTATTCCCAGTAAATTGTTGCGATGATCTGCAAACGCAACTTCACGGTCCAATGCGAACCACGGCTCAGGTGTTACAGGTAAAGTCACCGGGATGGGGAACAGAGTGCCATCGGACAGGCGCATCTCCCCTAGCACGCGACGGTAGTCCTGCTCGCCGAGGAATCGGTCTATGGGCGAGAAGCCGCCGCTCGCCATCAGTTCCAGATCACAGAGGTTCCTCGACGTGAGTTGAACTCGGGGTAATCTCGATGCACGGTTCAACGCTTCCTCGTAGTCTTCAGAGCCAGACAGAAGATTGACTAATCTCCCGCCGTACGGTTCGGTTAAGCTTTTTTGTTTTAAACCGTCTAACATTTCGCATTCCTGTCTTCTTTTTACGTTCCGCGATGAATGGATTCACCAGAATACTCTCGGCACCTTAATTCAGGGTATAACCAAAGTGCACTATTCTTTCCCCGTATTTCTCTTTAATCGAAATTACTTCGTCGCAACCGGACGGACTTTTCTGGTGCTCGGACCATTTCACTAAATACTTCACGTTTTCGTCCGCGCGCACCTCCAGGCTGTTCGAGTGATCTTTTAAGCCGAGGAAGGCATATATACTTGCTAAACAGGCTCGGGGGCTGGCGACGAAATCTTCATACTTCAACGTAAGTAAGCGGTTTAGATACGTCTTATCTACTTCAAACGTCTCATGACAGACCAACCAGTGTTCTATCAAGCATGTGATTGAACTGTTAGTCCACTTCTGAGTGGCATATGCCACCGCAACGGGGTGCCTCATCATTATGACGAAATATGAGTTGGGGAACATTTGCTGCAGGAACCGCGCGCGGACGAGATTCGGAGGAGACTTTTCTAACAATACCGGCTTCTCCAAATCCCAGTACTTTTTCCACTCGCAAAATAACTTCCGGCGGTTGGCCCCGTTTATTAGAACTGAGTTCTCTATCAAATGGGCCTCGGGATTGAATCCGAACTTGCCTGGCCCGCCGTAAGCCTTAGCCGGCAGATAAACTGATTGCAAATGCTGCCCTTCGTCTTCAGGCACGCCGGTGTTTTCAAACCCGCTGATTAGATGGTGCTCGCTAAGGCACCTAAAAAGAATAGACGTGCCGCTTCTATGTAATCCGCCTATAAATATGAATTGGTGTTGTTCCACTATGAAACTCCCGGCACCTCTAGCAGTTCTGCTATGCCATGCGACCTGAGTGGAATCGCCTGAAACGGTTGTTTGCTCCCGTCAAGCAGTCAAATTCGATCGAAACCACCGCTGGAAACGTTCAGATAACCACCTGATTAGTCATTTAGTAACATTTAGTAATTCAAATCGAATACAAGAAGACGGTCACTCTGTAAAATGCAGCGGAATTTTGAATCAAGGTATTGGTGCAGCTCCGGGTAGTAACGGAACCACGGAAAGGCAGGCCATGCGAAAACGAAATAAGTCGCTCCTGCCCGCTGCAGACGCTCGACTTCCCGAATTGCCGTTTTACTGTCAAGCGGTAGTCCCCAGTACTGCCCATTCCTTTCAATAAATGGAATGCGATGGCGACCAGCCAAATACTCGTGCATTCCCCACTGGTCTTCATCCGCTAAAATGAAAGTGTTTCCTGGGGGGATTACGTTCTCAATCTCCTGCATCGCTAGACTGATCTGTTCTTTCCATCCGTCATAAGCTTTTTGCCCTTGCGCTTCAATTTCCGGACCTATCAAGTCCAAGGCCTCTTGGACCAGCGGGGCCACGGGCTCTTGCTCCACACGCGCATCTTTCTTTATCTCCGCGTACGCGCGCTGAGCCTTACAAATTGCTTGTGTACGAGACTCTAATTTGTCACCGTGGCCCGCCTCCGACACCGGGGCGCGATGATGGTACAAACCTTTGTCGATAAAGTTCTGAACGGCGTTTTGCACCTCCAGATGGGCTGCCCGCTCCGGCTCACCGAGAAATACGGATAAGCGCCGCAGCTCCCGCCGCCAGTTTTCCAACATGTCCGTATAGGTGAGAAAGATACTTTGGTCGGCAGTAGTATGTTGAAGCGCATGCTTCATGTATCTGAGCCAGAGATAGATCCCTTTCTCGAAAGACAGACCGTCGCGCCGCTCAAGTGAACGTGCCACCTCGACGGGGTTGCGTAAACAAAACACATACTTCATAGGTGGCAGGACCTGTTGCCAAAACGGCAAGGTGAGGCAGGTTCGCGGGTCTTTCCATCCCCACAAATCCGCGGTAGCAAAGTCTCGACGCACCACGTCTAAAGCTTGCACTCTTAGGTCGTCGAGCGCAGAGCTATTTTCCCATTGATGGGCGAAGGCTGGTGGGTCATAACAGTTCCCCTTAAGTCTGACAAGAATATTTTGGTTCAACGTCATGATCGGGCGATGCTCCCAGAATCCTTTTGGGTTATCGGCGGCGGGGCTGACTAGATGCGCTTCGGGGCCTAAATACACTCCCAATAAGTTCAAGACTCTGGCAACCAGAGACGTTCCGCTGCGGTGCATTCCCAGGACGCAAACTATTGTAGGGTTAGTCATATCGTCGGCCTGTTCGCTTAGAGTTCTTTAGCCTTTGTGTGACTGTTCGGAATTCAGACCTTTGGCCATAAGCTGAACGCAAGAATTCGATCGTTTTCCAGGATGCAGCGGAACTCCGACCGTAGGTAGCGGTGAAACTCGGAGTAAAAGTCGAGCCACCAGAAGCTGGGCCACGCGAACACTATGAAGTTCGCCCCCTGCCGCCGCAGCCGCTTCAGTTCCTCGATTGCCGTGGCGTCATCGGGCGGCGGCCCCCAGTACTGCCCGCCGCGCTCGAGGAAGGGAATGTGGCGTCGTACCCCTACGACCTCTCCACCTCCCCACTTATCACCCCACTGATCTTCGTCAACGAGGATGTATGCCTCCCCTGTGGGAATGACTTGCTTGATCTCTTCCGTTGACATGCGTAAACGTCGCATCCATTCGTAATGCGTGTTGCCTTTCTTCCAAACTTCGGGATCTATGTCGACGCCGGAGGCCCGAAGATATTTGCTAAGCGCGACGCAACGATGGTGATAGATCTCAAGATTCCTTCTATTCTTCTCATCCGCCGTTTCACACGCGTAGTCGTTTTGCCCGTGCAGGCGATAGCATCCTTGTGGTTCTGAAATCCTTTTTATGCTACCGAAAATCGGGGCTAATGTTGTGAGATAAGTATCGGCGTGTTGTTTGTACTCCGTCTCAGGCGCGGGCAGAATTTCTTGTAGCACCTTACGCGACCATGCGTTTCCTGTTGTCGGTGGGCTGATATAGCAATCTGGCCCCTCAGCTATTGTGAGACTTCGCAAATTCCCTTGTCCCAGGGCCTTTGCGGGAATCATCCCGCCTGTTCTGGCTCCGCGGCCGTCGACGACCCAGAGTGGCCAGTGCGCCTTCGCCACCTCGGCAGAGTCGAAGAGCGGGAGCGCCTCCTCCACGGCGCTGGGGAGCAGCACGTCGTCCGAGTCCAGGAAGAAGATCACCTCCCCGCGGCTTGCTGCGAAACCCGCATTATAAGTAGACGCCATTCCGCCGTTTTCCTTCAGAACCCGTATTATCCGCTCGCCATAGCTCGCGATGATCTCCCGCGACTCGTCGGTGGAGCCATCGTCCACCAGGATTACTTCTGTGTTGGCATAAGTCTGGCCCAAGGCGCTATCTATCGCCTCTCTTAAGAAGCGCCCATAGTTGTAATTGCTGATGACAATACTTGCCTGACGAGAATCGTTCATGCCCTCACGCAGAAAGCTTAAATGCTATTAGTCGGTCATTCTTCGAGACGCAACGACAATGCGATTGAAGATACGTATGCAGCTCGGAGTAGAAGTCGAGCCACCAAAAGCTGGGCCAGGCGAACACTATGAACTCCGCTCCATGGGACCTCAGCCGCCCCAGTTCCTCGATGGCGATCGCGCTGTCGGGGGGTGGTCCCCAGTATTTACCGTCGCACTCCAGGAAGGGGATTGCCCTGCGGCCCACAACATATTTACCGGTTCCCCACTGTGCGTCGTCCACGAGGATGAAGGCACTCTGTTCTGGGATAACCGCAGCGATCTCTTCTAACGCGAGCCTGAGCCGGTGGAACCAGGAGGTGCGTTTCCAGGCCGCCGGATCTACGTCGATGCGGAGATCAGAAAAAAAGCCTTGTAGGGTTTTACACTGCTGCTCGTGCGCACGCATGCCCAATCTGAGCTTTTCATCAAAGGGTAAGTTAGTGTAATTACTATTGCCGTGTATGCGGTAAAAGCCCTGCGGATCGGCAATCCTTTTCATCACTCCGAAAGCCGGCGCCAGCGCGCACAAATAATCATCCGCACATATTCCATACTCATCCTCCGGCACCGGGAGAACTCTGTTCAAAAACTGACGAGACCATGAATTACCTGTGGTTGGTGGGCTCGCGATGTTTGAAGGACCGTTGCGCACGATTACCTCCCGCAAGTCACCTTCAGCTAGCTTGGTCCCCGGAAACAGTTGGCCATTTTTCCTGCTCTGCGCGTCGACGACCCACAACGGCCAATGCACTTTCGCCACCTCCGGCGAGTCGAAGAGTGGGACCGCTCTCTCCACGGCTGTCGGAAGCAGCATGTCATCTGCGTCAAGAAAAAAGATGACATCGCCGCGGCTCACGGCAAAGCCTGCATTGAAAGCTGAAGCTTGTCCGCCGTTCTCTTTCAGTACCGGTGTGATCTGATCGCCATAGATCGCGATGATCTCTCGCGAGCCATCCGTAGAGCCATCGTCCACTACAATGACTTCAGTGTTGCCATAAGTCTGGCGCAGCGCACTATCTACAGCCTCTCTCAAGAAGCGCCCATAGTTATAGTTACTGATGATGACGCTCGCTGGCAGTGTCTGCCTCATGACTATTTCGGGCACACCGATTACTCCTTCACGTTTTCTTTTCCCGGTGCCACGTTGTTATTGCCCCAGTGCCGGCTATCCTCAGTTTAGGGGTGCGGGGAATCTTATGTTTTGGACGTTATATTCTTTCGAGCGTTTTCCAGAAGCTACCTGTTCGTAAACTCTCACATACTCATCAGCCATTCGGTCTGCTGAAAAGCGCTCCTGCGCACGCTCGCGTACGCGCTTGCGGTCGAGAGTAAAACAGTTGAGAACCTGCTTTGGCAGATCCGGCGCTGCGACTGCACAGTAGCCTGTAACACCGTTCTCTATGATCTCTGGCACCGCGCCGATAGCAATTGCCGCGACGGGTGTCCCGCACAACATAGCTTCCACTTGCACAAGACCAAAGGGCTCGGGCGCTTCCAGCGAGTACAGCAGAGCGCGAGCGCCGCCCAGCAACTGATTCCGCTCGGAGCCGCTTACTGGCCCGACGTATTCCACTGAATGCCCGTCTACCAGATGCTCGACGTGATGACGGAAGTAAGCGTTTCGCGGGCCAGCTATCAGCAGTCTAATACCCAAGGCTTTACCTACGGTGATCGCATGCAGTACGCCCTTACCCGGAGTGAATCGTCCCAGGTAGCACACGTAATCCTGCGGTTCGGGTTGTAAACTGAATTGCGTCAGGTCAACGCCGTAGTAGATGACGGCATTTGGTCGGACTTCTGGAAAGGCACTCCACTGATACTTTGAGGTAGCAGTCACGCAGGCATCAGGCACCATGGACCATAATTTTGCCTGCTCCTCATTCGGACAGACGTGCATTGTATGAATCATCGGCGCTCGGGAGATCTTCTGCAGCGGTATTCCGAAAAGATAAGCGTGGCTATGCAGTACGTCGAAGCGGTCAGACTGCTCGACCGCTCGACAAATGTTAATCCACTCGCAAAGCTGCCAGTTGCCGGGTGAGCCATTGGTTGCGTAAGGTCCCGGCAGCGTCGTATACAAATCACCGTCTGTTTCGGAACCGCCGGCCGCAAAAACGGTAACGTCATGCCCCAGGCGGACGAGTTCTCGTGTCAGGACCCACACGATGCCTTCGACACTTGCACTTCCTATCTGACGAACCGGTGTTGAGAGCGTTGAAATTTGTGCGATTCGCATCTTACCTTTGCTTCCTTAGGCTTCGTAAATCCACCTTCTCGAAATCTCACGTTCGCGCAGTCTGCATACACGTATAGAGATCTCTATATTGTTCTGCGACCACTGAGATATCGAAGCGCGCGGCGACTCGGGCACGGATGCTCTCCCTGTCGAGTTCCATTGATTTAGTTGTAAGAGTTGGTAGCTCATCAATATCGTTAGCGAGATAACCAGTACGGCCTGGCTCGACAATTTCCGGCAGAGCACCATCCGACATTGCCACCACGGGCGTACCGCAGGCCATAGCCTCAATGGCAACCATTCCGAACGGCTCATCTCTGCGGAAGGGCAAGACCACACAGGCAACTCGGCCGAACAGTACATCCTTCTGTCTATGATTTACGACTCCTATGTATTGAATCTGATGATTAAGGTACGGCTTGATTCGGTGCTCAAAAAATTCGCTGTCAATGATCGGCCCCGCTAAAAGGAGTGGAAGCTTAAGAGTCTCTGCAACACGCACGGCAATATCAGCACCTTTACAACTTTCCATCCGCCCGATGAAGAGCAGCTCTTCCCGCACCTCCCGGCGAAAAGTAAACTCGCTCATGTCAATCCCATTGTGGATCACTCGGCAGCGACTGGCATTCTGTTGCCAAAGCCTACGCGCCTGGAATTGGCTTACAGCGGAGATCCACATGTCCGAATGCTGCTTGATGAACCATTGAAGATCCGTATACACCGGGGTATGAATGGTATGCAGAACCTTGCCTTGTAACGCTGGAACTCCGGAGAGAAAGTAAGCCGCGCACCCAACATGAGAATGCACTACGTCAAAATCGCTGGCCATCTCCAACGCTAGTCGGAACTGGTGCTGTTCATAGTAGGAGTACTCATATGCGTTGCCCGCCTGCATTTGCCTATTAACACTCACGGGAACTACTGGCACTACTTCTCCCGACGACCGAGAGTCTCCGCCAGCAAGCAGTGTGATTTGGCAATCCAGATCTTTCAGCGCGGCGGTTAGCTGGGCGAGGAGGGTCTCGATACCACCAGGCGCATCCTTAGCTATCGGATACCAAAGGGGACACAGTTGAAGGACTTTCATAATATTGCTCGATGCTCAGCCCTGTTTCCGCTCTATGTTCACTTGCCGTCGGAATGACTTACAGTCCTGCCCGCTCCATCAAAGAGCCGATTACCTTTTCCGCTGCAAAATTTTCAGCGGCGATCTCTCGGGCTGCGCGGCAATTACCCTCATAATCGCTTTCGACGGCGTCGATCGCAGCGAGAATATCTTCCATGCTCCTGAAACCAAATAAACCTTTCCCCGACGGCAGGAACTTACTGAAACCTGTTTCCTGAGTAATTACCGGCCGTCCCGCCGCCAAATAACAAACGCTTCTGTCGCTAAACCAGCCGGTGTTCGGGCGTACATACTGGTCACGAGCAACGGTAAACTCACCGCGGGAGCGCTGGATGTAACTCCTGTAACGGTTGACGTCTTTCGATATTTCTACCGAGCTCAACTGCCGCCAACCTTTCTCGCTCAGGACGCGCTGTAAGTCATCACCCACACCTGTCGCCAGCTCGAGCGACACGGGCCGCCTGAGAGGAAGATCCAAAAACTTCTTAAACTCCCGATCTTTAGTCCAGTAATAGGTGTCACCTCTGTACTTGATGTTCTTTCCTTTGTTGTGCCAAGTGGCAACAGTGCTGTAAGTGATCCCCTGGGCAGCATTCGGGTTAGTCCAGAGATCTAAAGTTACGGGCTGACGTGTCGGAAGCCAACGGAAGCGTTCTATCGGCACATCGCAGTCTGGCGCACCTAAGTTTTCGCCAAAGCTAAAGTGTGTATCGTGCGCGGCGAGCGCAGTGATCGTTTTGTCGTCCCCCTGGGCCACCCTGACTTGCGACGCGAACGGATCAGATTCAACGTAAATGCGTCGCGGGCATCTCATGTGTTCTTCACGAATCTCCTGGGCACCCGTGACGTTAAGAAACGCATCGGCCTCCGCGTACAGTTCCAGAATTTGGCTTTCAGTCATCCCGTAACACTTGCCGTTGGGGTAATTACCCCGAAATGCCCACTTTTCCCCAAAGCCGTGAGCCTCTAACACCGGCGCCACAGCCCTGATATTTCCCGCAGCTTCCGCCGAGAGATCGTTGAGTTGCGGGTCATAAACCCACCTGCCCGAGTCTTCAACGTAATACGGGTCATATCCGAGCCCACGCAGACCGATTAGATAATGGAGAAACTGAAAAGTGACACCGGCCAGTGGGTACCAGAAGAGGATGCCAAAGACAATGATCTTACCTTTTGTTGGTTTTGCGTAAACCACTTTAATTACAGTCCAATTTGCGGATGACTCGCGCAGGATTACCAGCCACTATGCAGTAAGGGTCAACGTCTGCTGAAACGACAGACCGTGCGCCGACAATTGAACCTTCACCGATCTGCACGCCGGGAAGTATGCAGGCATCAAAACCGATCCATACATTATGACCAACTCGAATCGGGCGGGTTGGCACAGCTACTTCGACGCGCCGCGGGACACGCGATGAAACACGATCTAGTTCGCGCCGCCGTTCCCTGATATCGAATGGTAGACGATAGCTGTCCATCAGCACGACGTTCCAGGAGATCAGGCAATAATCGCCAATGTGTATCTCGGCGTCGCAGATAATTCGTGCTCCGTGCAGGAGCGTGTATTCACCAACGATAACCTGCCCGCGTGGTCCGACGTCGAACATGGTACCGAGGTAAGTGGAAGCGCCGCGCCCGACGCGTACTCCCACCGGCTGCTCGCTCCGATATAAGTAAAAACTGTAAGCAGTCTCGATGTACGCAGTTTTGTCGACAACTACATTGTCAGGTATTTGGCCCGGATACCAATCCCATGGGAGCGTGCGCAAACTACGAATAGGTGTCATGGCATCTCGATATATTGTGCAGGATTGCCCATTACTCTAGTTGCCGGCGGCACGTCCCTTACGATGAGTGCACCCGCCTCAATCCAGGCACCCGCCCCAACCCGCACACCCTTTAGGATCGTGGCGTTAGGCCCGATCCAAACGTCATCTTCAATCACTACGGGCCGACGCGCGATGTGAGGTCTCGGCCGGCCCTTACCGACCGTGGAACAAGCTATCGCATCGGCAATTCGCTCGGCAGGCGCGATGGGGTGGAAGTCTGTGTCAGCTATAGTCGTATTCCAACCGATGACTACATAGGTACCAATTCTCAGTTCTAGCTCGCAAAGCAGAACGGCATTGGTAACGTAACAGTGATCGCCTATTTCGATGCGTCCCTCTTCACCAATCGCGAAGTGAACGCCGTCCATCGTGCAGTTATTACCGATCGTGAGCGCCGGATCTCGACGGCTGCGGAACCGTTTGAAAGCATAGTCGCTGGTAATAACCGTATTAGCTCCCACTCTGACGTTCAGAGGAAGATCTCCGTTAGTCCAGTATCCTGGCGTCAGCTCGATAGTATCGGTCATCGGCTTTCTACCTTTTGGGTAACTGTCGGAGTTGGGACTTGGATATTGTGGAAGCGGGCATAGAGACCGTTGGTGCCGATTAGTTCCTCGTGGGTGCCCGCCTCCACCACTCTTCCGCCGTTGAGTACGATGATCCGATCGGCCCAGCGCACAGTGGACAGCCGGTGG
>DASWDX010000148.1:0-5527 GCA_036395055.1 Pyrinomonadaceae bacterium
GTGGAGTCCTGACTCTACCAGGCTGGCTTATCTCAGGCTGGACGAAAATCCGGTTCCAGAGTTCACCGTGGTAGATCACATCCCTTATCACCAGGCTCTGGAAGTTACTCCTTATCCAAAAGCAGGTGATCCAAATCCGCTCGTGCAACTTGGTGTTGTAAACGCAGCCGGTGGCGCGACCCGTTGGGTTGACACGTTCAAGTATCAACCGAGCGACTTGTTGATTGTGCGTGTCACCTGGACACCTGACGGCAAGCGCGTCGTCTACCAGGCACAGAACCGCGAGCAAACATTTCTCGATTTGAATTTTGCCGATGCCGTGGACGGTAAATCAAATACGATTCTGCATGAGATATCCAAAGCCTGGGTCGGTGTGAACGACAATCCGAACTTCTTAAAGGATGGCTCGTTTCTATGGCAGAGCGAGCGTAATGGTTGGGACCATTTTTATCACTATAGCGCGGATGGCAAATTGTTGCGGCAGGTGACCGATGGCCAGTGGGAAGTTAGTTCCTTCGAGAGCCTCGATGAAGATAAGGGTTTGCTTTACTTTACCGCCACTGAACACAGTCCTATTGCGCCCCAGGCGTATCGCGTAAAGCTCGACGGGACTGGTCTGACGCGAGTAACAACGGGCGAAGGCTCTCATAAAGTTACGGTAAGCCCGGTTTTCAATCTCTTCATTGACCAGTGGAATGATATAAACACGCCGACGCAAACGCGTCTTTACGATACTAATGGCAAGCTTGTCCGCGTCATCAATGAGAATAAGGTAGAGGCATTGAAGCAATACAAACTTGGCACTGCGGAGTTTCTTCAGGTAAAAACGCGCGATGGCTTTGCCATGGAAGCGATGATGATAAAGCCGCCCGATTTCGATCCAGGCAAGAAGTACCCGGTATTGGAATTTACCTATAGTGGGCCACATGCGCCCCAGGTGAAAAACGGTTGGGGGGCTTCCACTTATCTTTGGCATCAGTTACTCGCCGAGAAAGGTTACGTTATCTGGATCTGCGACAACCGGACGGCGAGTGGAAAAGGACTTGAATCAAGCTGGCCGGTTTACAAGAACTTTGGCGAACTGGAATTGCGAGATTTGGAAGACGGTCTCGCATGGCTCAAAAGCCAGCCTTACGTCGATGGCTCACGCATCGGCATTTGGGGTTGGAGTTATGGCGGCTTTATGACTAGCTATGCGCTCACACACAGTCAAAATTTTAAGATGGGGATCGCCGGCGGCACGGTTTCCGACTGGCGCAACTACGACTCGATCTACACCGAACGCTACATGCAAACGCCGCAGAACAATCCGGAAGGTTACAAGAAAAGTTCACCCGTAAACTTCGCTAAAGATCTCCATGGCAAGCTGCTGCTGATTCATGGAGCCATGGACGACAATGTTCATATGCAGAACACGGTGCAGTTTGCTTATGAGCTGCAGAAGGCCGGGAAGCAGTTTCAGTTGATGCTTTATCCGAAGTCGCGACATGGCGTCACCGAGCCGCTGCTTGTGAAGCACATGCGTCAGATGATGACGGATTTCATCGTTGCAAATCTATAAAATCATGAACAAGCTTTTCCTGTTTGTTTTTATCGCCTCATGCGTCCTGTTTGCTGGAATTGGATTCGCCCAGACTCGGACGAAGGGAAGCGCTAACCGGGCTGAAGTCCGCGAAGAGGTTTCCGGCAAACGCAACACGTCGGTGGCTGCCGCAGAAGCGGTGCAGAGCGTGCGCGAGTTCATAAAGTACCTGTTCCATCAAAAGCCTGACATAGCGACTGACACGAACGCTCAGAGTCGCTGGCTGAGTGAGGCGATGCGAAAAGCGCTCGCCAACCGGCAGACGGTATACGCGGCTTATGCAAAAGAAAATCCGGATTCGCCTGAAGGTCCGCCTTCAAATGGGGATTTTATTGGGTCGTGGGATTATCCCACCAGTTTTCGCTTAGTGGACTCACGGTTGTCGGGCCAACGGGCCGTGGTGGATGTTCAATTTGCATGGGGGAAGAATACTAATTATCCGGGCGATAAGCGCCTCACTTCGTACATTCTGGTTCGCGAGAGCGGTTCCTGGAAGCTCGAGGATATTTACAGCTTCGAAGGCAAATTCGTTTCGGCAGGCAGCCTGCTGGAAACCTTTCGCGGGAAGTCGTACCCGTAAGCTTGTTAGTTACGAAAAGCTGCCAGGGTCATCTCGAAGACACAAAGGCGCTGATTCTCAAAGTCTCGCCCTCAAAACCCTAAGAGCCGACAGCATTCAATGAGCCTGCGGAGCAGGCGGAAGCATAAAGCCCAGGGTGAAGCGAAGCGGAACCCTGGGTTCAATATTCAATTAGTCGCACAGCCCGCGAAGCGGGCGACAGACGCGTTGTTACTAATCAACTTCTGTCGCCCGTTCCACGGGCTCGGATTGATTTCTCAAGCTTACCCAGGGTTCCGCTTCGCTCCACCCTGGGCTTTATGCTTCCGCCTGCTTCGCAGGCTCGTTGAAGGCCTCAAATAGAGTTCTGTTCACTTCATCACCACAACATCCTGCAAAAACAAAATGTTGCCGGTTGAATTCAAGGTGCTACCAATACCTTAAGGTATGAGGAAATGAATTCGGCTTCGAAGTCACCGCCTTTGACACCGCGGGCAGTAGTAAGTTGATCGTCCACCCTGCACCACGCGCCGTATTCGTCTTCCACAATTAACGCAGGGCTCACCCGCGCGTTCATAAACTCTCCAGAATCGCTCCGTCGTTCCGAAGTAACTTCCGTTACCGTCCGTCAGATCAACCCTCAAAGTTGAACCGGCCTCGATGGCTTCCTGAAGGACGTCGCGAATAGCCTGGTGCAGCTTCAACGCGCGCGATTTCGACAAGCGGTCTGCTGCTTTAAGAGGACTGATGCGCGCCAGAAAGAGGGCTTCACTCGCGTAAATGTTACCCAGACCCAGAATCCTGGTTTGATCCAACAGAAGTTGTTTCAAACTGCGGCGAGATTTTGAAATGGTTGCCAGAAAGTAGGCAACGCTGAATTCGTCGGTGAGAGGCTCAGGCGCCAGCGCTTCGATTTGCGGAAGTGCTGACAGCTTGTGAGCGGGCAGCAATCGCAAGCGGCCAAACTGCCGCATGTCGCAGAACACCAGTCTGCGGTCATCGTCCAGATAAAACATAATGTGGGGATAAGGAGGCAGTGGCTGGTCCGGGCCGATGCAGAGAAACTTGCCCGTCATGCGCAAGTGGACGAGCAGCACCCGCTGATTGTCGAATTCGATTAGGATGTATTTGCCGCGCCGGCCAACAGCGTCTACGCGCGCGCCGCGTAATTTGCGCTTAAATGTACCAGCAGAACAACCAACCAGGAGTCGCGGAAGCCTGATTTCCGCGTCGAGTACACGGCGACCAATGACAGCGCGCCGCAGCGCACGCACGACATGTTCAACCTCTGGTAGTTCTGGCATTCGCGCGCAAGCTGAGCAGTAGTCTTGATCGTTCCGTAGCGACGGACGAACGGTGGATCAACTTTCGCTCAGATGACCTTCAGCAAAAGGAGGATCAGGACGATTATCAGAATTAGTCCGATGCCGCCGCTTGGGCCATATCCCCAATTTCTGCTGTAAGGCCAGGTCGGAATCGCGCCGAGAAGCAGAAGAATCAAAATAATTAGAAGTATCAAACCCATCGCAACCACCTCCGTAGAGATTGTTATCGGAGCGGGGGCTTATTTACTTATCGATTTGAAGGGGACGGCAAAAGTTAACCGCTTTTGGGCCAACAGTCAATAATTTCTTCATTACAAATGTGTGGACAAGATCCACGGTTCGCGATCGTTTAGAAGCGAGCCTCGAGCCGCAAGAACCGTTCGCTCTCTAAACACTCGTTTTTGGCCAGTCTAAGCGTTCGTTTTATTGGGCGTTTTAGGGTCTGCCAGCAAATCTTCGCCAGCAGTCAACAGCGCCACACACTTCCCGATCGAAGTTGCCTCGGCATATATTCGCAGCACTGGTTCAGTGCCGGACTGTCTAAACAACAACCACGACTCGTCGCCGAAGAGTAACTTGGTTCCATCAGTCGTCTCGATGCCGACGACCTCATAGCCCGCCAATTGGCTAGGGGTTTCCTTCGCCAGTCGTTCAATTAGCCGTCGGCCTACCGTCGTCTCAACGTGCAGATCTCTTCTACCGAAGTGAAATTCGCCAAACTCTTCGTGGAGGTCCCGCAGCAGCTCGGATGGCGGTTTGCCGGCGGTGATTACCGCTTCGAGAAAGAGAAGAGAATTGAGTATGCCGTCGCGTTCGGGAATGTGGCCTTTGACGCCGATCCCACCTGACTCCTCAGCGCCGATCAGAATGTCGTCTTTAAGCATCAGGTCCGCAATGTACTTGAAGCCAATGGCGGTCTCATAAAGTTTGAGATTGTGGGCAGCGGCTATCCGCTTTAGCAGAACTGATTGCGAGAAGGTTCGCACTACGGCGCCGCTCATCTGCCGCCGGCGAACAAGATGCAACAGAATTAGAGGTACGACGTCATGCATCGTCATCGTAACTCCGAGCTCGTTCACCGCTCCGACGCGATCGGCGTCACCGTCGGTGGCAAGTCCCACCAGGGCCTTACTCTCAAGCACGCGGAATTTCAAGCACCCGAGATTGCCGTCGATTGGTTCAGGATTTACTCCGCCAAAGAGCGGGTCGCGATTGGCGCGTATGGTTTCAATGCTAAGTGCCGCGCCGCTGAGGAAGTTCTCAACCCAGTTCCCGCCCGCTCCATGCATCGGATCGACGATTACAACAGACGCCGATCTGCGCAGTCGATCGAGATCGATATACGACGCGATCTGTGCCTTGTAACTTTCGATTGTTGGTTCAAGTAGTTCATGCGCGTCCGCAAGGACCGCGCCGCGCTTTGGTGGATTGGCATCCAGGAACTTCTCAACCGCAGAAGTGGTTTCGGGCGCCGCACTTCCGCCCCAGGGAGCTTTAATCTTGAAACCGTTAAAGGTGGCTGGGTTGTGAGAGGCGGTGATGACAACGCCGCCCGCCGCCTTCAGCTCCTTCACTGCCCAGGAAATAAGGGGGGTGGGCACCGCTTCGCGGAAAAGTGATACGGAGAAATTATTCCCGGCGAGAACTTCTGCCGCGCGCTGCGCGAAAAACTCGGAAAGAAAGCGCCGGTCGTAACCGACAATCACCAGAGAGTCGAGAGACGCTAGTGCTTGATTGATGACGTGTTTGAACGGCGCACTCTCGGCTTCCCGTTTGCTGATCTGCCCTACATCCACGAGTTGCTTGATAAGGGGTTGCTGTTTTTCCGCGATCAAATAATCAGCGTAGGCCTGGGCCACGCGCTCGACGTTTGCGAACGTATACTCGTCAGCGATTACTGCCCGCCAACCATCAGTGCCAAATTTGATTGGTGGAAGGTTGGTCATGCCCAAGTTAGCCGAGCCAAATTTATTTCTCACCGCACTTTAGTGCGGTGACTGTGACTGTTGACTGACCAGTGGAATTAACCGTTTCAACGCATCGTCTAACCGTTGAAACGGT
>DASWDX010000149.1:0-6816 GCA_036395055.1 Pyrinomonadaceae bacterium
GATGATCTGCTTAGCGAGCGCCACTGCCGGAGCGCGGCGGTAGTTGTGGCAGAGCATGTGTAGGACACCATTAGTTTGCACCGCAGCGAGCATGCGTTCTGCCTCGGCCAGAGTCTTAGCCAGCGGCTTCTCGCAAAAGACTACCTTCTTCGCTTCCGCTGCGGCGACCGCAATGGGCATGTGTGAATCTCCCGGAGTGCAGATGTCAATCACATCTATATCTTTCCTCCCGACGACCTCTTCCCACGAGGTGGAGTATTGCTCCCAACCATAATCATGCGCAGCTTTTTTGACCGCCTGCTGGTTGCGGCCACAGATGACTTTCATGACAGGCGCAAACGGAGTATCGAAGAAGCGGCTCACCTGGCGCCATGCATTGCTGTGAGCCTTCCCCATGAAACGGTAACCGATCAGGCCGATGTTCAGTTTCTTCATATCGTGTTGGGCTCAGGCTGTGTTCAAAGTTGATTACGGAATCTGCTTTTAGGATATTGGGTTAATTTTAATCGTCGGCATGTGTTAGGTCCGAAGGACCGGTGGTCAATAGCTGGTCCGGCGCTTCGCGGAGGGCGGGGATTTTCATCCCGTGATAGTGCAGAGGCCCGAAGGGCCGGCACAAGTCGTGTCGCACCTTCGGCGCTCAGGTAGCTGACTGCCGCATCCATCCCGCCCTTACGGACGGGGCTATTGACTGACGGTCCATCGGACCTGAGGCATGCTGGCCATTGAAACTGAATCACCACCGCTTTTAACACACCGGATGGCGCAGGTAAAGATTTGTGTTAATTTATTCAACTTAAAGACGACGGAGGTAGGACTTGGTCACACATCACAAAAAGGCATTTGCCGCACGTGAATTGGGACTCATGCTCATCGCTTTTCTCGGCATCTTCGTTTACGGGTTACTTTCAGCGCTACCGGGCGCCGTGCTTCCCACGCTCGAACGCAATCGCTACCTGCCAAACGACAACACGGTTGCCACGTTCCTTTTAATCAATGCTGCCGGAGCCGTTCTGGCCTACATCGTGAGCGGGCCGATTATTGATCGCATCGGTAAGAAGTTTGCATTGGGGTGTGGCGCGGCACTGGTCCTTACTTCAATGATCGGCCTCGGGCTGTCAGTCACGAAGGTGAGTCCAGGGTCGGCATTGTTTCTAATCTTCGGTTGCTCGCTCGTTCTCGGCCTTGGCGCTAACGCCATCGTCGCCGCCGGTCACGCACTGGTTGTGGACGTGGCTGCACACTGGCGCAATGCTGCGCTCAACCTGCTGGACATCTGCTTCGGGTTGGGCCTGGCGGCGCTGCCCCTCGTCGTGCAGCAGGTTCAACAATACGGCGGACTGGCCTCAATCTTTTGGTCGCTGGGCGGCATCACAGTCGTGCTGTTGGTGCTGATCCTGGCGTCTCGTTTTCCCCGACCTTCACAACCAAAGTCATCCTCGCTAAGCGGAGCGAGGGAACTCTTCCGCAATCCTTCGTTCTGGCTCTTAGCCATTGCGCTCTTCATGTATGTTGGAACGGAAGTCTCGGTGGGTAAGTGGGTAGTCACGTATATGGAACGTGACGCGCGGATGCTGTCGAGCCAGGGAATCGACGCGGCACAGTTGCAGACGCTGGCGCGGACTTCAACCGGTGCGCTGAGCCACTTCTTTGAGCAGGACCCGGCCGGGATCGGCATAGCCAGTTATGCCTTGCGCACGCTTTCGCTTTTCGCCTTCGCATTGCTGGGTGGGCGGCTGGTATCGAGTCTACTGCTCGGCGTGTTTCGCCTAAACAGCTTTGTGCTGTTGACGGCCGGCTCGGTATTAACGACCGTGGCCTTGATCGTCTCATTTACGACGAACAGCCCAACGCTGGTACGGATGGGGTTGATTGCGGCGGGCTTCGGTATGGGACCAATTTTTCCCACCTCCGTAGGCCTCGCTTCGGTAATGATGCCGCGCATGGCCGGCACAGCGATGAGCCTGGTGATGGGCGTGGGTTTTGCAGGACTGCTCTTAATTCCGCCAGCCGTCGGTTACATCTCGACCGCCGCGGGAGGAGAAGTAGGGGACGTACGAACAGGACTGCTGGCTGTTATGGCCGCATCGGTCGTCATGCTGTTGCTACATGCGCTCCTTACCTGGCGCGAGCGGCGGCTCACCTATCTTCGTGAGGACGAACTTGAGCTAGAGGCGGCAGGCTAAGACAGTTCCGTCTTCGCTCTTTGGTCTTAGGTGATAAGTGTCATGACATACACTTGAGATTTAGGTCCTGGGTCTTCGGTCCCAGAGGAACAAATGCTTATAGAACCAGGACCCAAACAACGTTTGAAGCTCGGGAGGAGCGAAATACCTGGCGTTGCTGAGAGGCATTGCGCTCCTCCGGAGCTAAAGACCTCTTTCCGGCAACATGAGCTATAGATATTTGGCCGCTCTGCGGCCGGGGCACGACTTGTAGTTAGAAAATTAGACACACGACACTAGATCGCGAAATCTTCGCCGGAGTAATACAGCGGAAGGACTCTTCTTATGAATCGCCGATTATTTCTGCATCGAGGAGTGGGCGGCGCAGTCGCTAGTCTATGCTGCCCAAATTTCGGTCCTGGAGGCTCGGTCTCCACGATTAGAAGGCTCTCCAAAATCGGATTGCAACTCTACACTGTTAGAAGAGAGTTGGAGAAGGATTTCGCAGGCACACTTGAGAAGGTTGCGTCTATAGGCTTCCTCGAAGTTGAGTTTGCAGATTATTTCAAACATGCGCCTCAAGAAATCAAGACGATTCTCGCTCAGCATAAAATTTCCGCCCCTTCCACTCATATCACAACTGCCGCGTTGCGCGGCAATTTGCAAGAGACAATTGAAGCAGCGCAGGTAATCGGGCACCGGTACCTTGTCTGCGGTTATCTGCCAGCCGAAGAACGCGGGTCTCTTGATGACTACAAGAAACTTGTGGACCTCTTCAACGCAGCTGGTGAGCGACTGAAGAAGGCCGGGATTCAATTCGGCTACCACAATCATGATTTCGAGTTTCTGCCTATGGATGGCAAAGTTCCCTATGACATGATATTGGCTGGGACAGATCCGGATACGGTTAAGATGGAGATGGACGTGTACTGGGTTACTAAGGCTGGACAAGATCCCTTGAAGTATTTTTCAGCATACCCGGGGCGCTTTCCTCTCATTCACGTCAAAGACATGGATCGCACGCCCAGACATTTCTTCACGGAAGTTGGACAGGGCATGATTGAATTCAAGAAGATTTTTGCAGCCGCTCAGAGGGCAGGTGTCAAGCACTACTTCGTCGAGCAAGACGAAACTCCAGCCTCACCCTTCGCGAGCATCAAGCTCAGCATGGCTTATTTGAAACAACTTGAATTTTAGTCTTTACGAAAAGACAACGGGGTCATGGGCTCTCAACCGGCGGCGGCTCCCGCAAACGATCCGCGCGAACCGGGCCGATATCGTTGCAACTGACCAGGCAAGTGTTATCGCGAACTTTTCTCCAACGCCTGCTCAATATCTTCAATAATATCTGCTATGTCTTCTATGCCGACGGAGATTCGCACCAATCCTTCGGTAATCCCCAGTTGAAGTCGCCGTTTCGGAGCAACATCTCGATGCGAAGCTGTCGCCGGGTGTAACACACCAGTGAACACATCGCCCAAACTCGTTGAGCGTACGCATAGAGTGAGCGCGTCCATGAATCGGAAGGCTGCCTCACGGGTATTCTCGCGGAGTTCGATCGAGACGAGGGCGCCAAAATGAGTTGGCCGCAGCGTGCGCTTCATCGTCTCCTGGTCTTGCGATGGTGCCAGACCCGGATAATAAACGCGGGAGACGTCTTCGTGTTTTTCAAGGTGGTTTGCTAAACGGAGGGCATTATCACATTGGCGATCCATTCGCACCGACAGCGTCTTTAGTCCGCGATGAATTTGATGTGCTTCCCAAACGCCGAGGATCCCGCCAACAAGCTTCATCACGCCAATCAGTGTTGGAAGGTCCAACTCATCGCGCGCCACGACCACTCCGCCCATCACATCCGCGTGTCCGCTGAGATACTTGGTGGCGCTATGTACCGAGAAGTCTGCTCCATGCTTGAGAGGTTTGCAAAGATAAGGTGAAGTGAACGTGTTATCCACGATGAACCGGGCACCCACCTCGCGCGCGATTTCAGCGCAGGCGGCAACGTCACATACCTTCAGTAGCGGGTTCGAAATCGTCTCAGCAATCAACACCTGTGGTCTAATCTCAAGCGCCTTCGCTCTCAAAGCTTCTGTCGCCGAGAAATCCATCGTTGCGATCTTAATTCCATACGAGCCGAAGATCTTGTAGAGCAGATCAATCGTGGCGCCATAGAGATCCTGCGACGCCAGGATCGCTGCGCCTGGGGTAAGTTCGCACGCGAAGATCGCCGCATGCAGGGCGGCCATGCCCGAGGAATAGGCGCAAGCGGCAGCGCCTTCTTCAACCACGCGGACAGCTTCTTCGAGAGCGGCAACAGTAGGATTGCCATAGCGCGTATAGATGTAACCCTCTTGCTCCCCTGAGAAAACCTGATCCACTTCGGCCATCGAATCATAGGTAAAAGTGGCGCTCGCATAGACGGGAGTGGACACAGGCTTGCCATTAGGCGGCGCACCTCTTTCACCCGCGTGGACCAGTTGGGTATTAATGCCGAGCCCCTTTTTGCGTGTGGTCATCTGCAACTCCTATCTGCAAGTCGAAGATTTTCCATACAGTAGTCCGAAGTTTGCAATCTCCAGCTTCATAGATGCGTAATCTGCGGCAGTTAGTCCAAACTATACGCTGCCCAACTCAGCTGGCGAAATGGCAATTTTATTTATTAGTCGATAAAAACAATTGAGTTGACGGCTTTGTGACCAATGTTTAGAGACTGTTTTTGAAAATCGATCCAGGAAAAGGTAAGACGTGGGGCCTCTTGGTATAGTACGGTTGCATACCGTCACCGGCGGCTCAAAGCGGCGCGGGATGCAGGTACTAGCCTGGTCCGTGAATTCTCCAGCACGAGTTGAGCGCTGTACTGACGCGGGAGCGTTCCTGCTTGCCGCGATGGGCCGCCCGGAAAGCAAGCGGGAATGACGCGGGGTCTTAAGGCTGGGTTATCATCCGAAGGGTATTGGGATGTGAACAGGAAGTGAAGCATGGTTAAGGATGTTGGAGAAAAACCTGCCCTGCCTTCGTCGCTGTTGCGTGGCCGGGTAGCGATTGTGACCGGCGGTGCGCGCGGCATCGGACGCGCAACCGTCCTGCGGCTGGCTGAGGCGGGAGCGGATGTGCTCATCAATTACGCTCGAAACGAAGCGGCGGCGGAAGAGGTCGCTCGTCTGGCCCGGGAGCTTGGCGTGCAAGCGCTGCTGTCGCGCGCTGATGTTTCTGATATGGGACAAACAGCTGCTCTTGTGGATGCAACTGTCAAACATTTTGGTCGCGTCGATCTGCTCGTAGCGAACGCAGGTATCTGGGAAGGAGCGCCCGTCGAAGCAATGTCAGAGACGCTCTGGGACCGCGTCATCGATGCCAACTTAAAGGGAACCTGGACTGCATGTCGCGCGGTCGTGCCTTTTATGAAAGAGCAGGGAAGCGGCTCGATTGTCATCGTCAGCTCAACTGCCGGCCAACGCGGTGAAGCCGGCTACTCGAATTACGCTGCTTCCAAGGGAGGGCAGATCAGTTTCACCAAGTCTCTGGCAGCGGAGCTCGCGCCCCGAATCAGAGTCAATAGCGTCGCTCCGGGTTGGGTAGATACCGAGTTGAATGAGGTGGTGTTTGGTGACGCGCCGTTCAAACAGAAGATCGTTGATACGATTCCGCTCGGGCGAGTGGCGACGGCCGATGACATCGCTCTCGCTATTGCCTTCCTCGCCTCGGACTGGGCTGCCAGCATTACCGGGGAAATTCTTAACGTCAACGGCGGCTCGGTTCTTTGCGGATAGCGCCAGCGAACTCTTTCGACTCCCATACAGCGGAGAGCTGTAAGGTCAATGAGTCCGCATGCTGCCGAGACTCTCGCGCTTGCCCCGTTTGCGCCGCGAACCGTCGAGTAACGCAAACTGTTAGTTTGCGCGAGGTGGCCAACGCTCAACTGAGTGGCAACGAACCGTTCGCAAACTAACAGTTTGCGTTACATCTGATACTTTTCGACGGCTAGTTAAGACCAAACAGGACGCTGCCTTAAGCTAAGCGGCGGCAAGTCCGCCTTCCCAACCTGAGAGACTTCTGACTGGAGTGTTTGACTGAAGAATTAATGCTTAACAAATGGGATCCCAAGGCCGCAGTCAAGAGAGACTTACTGCTCTCTTCGCCCGGACCCGCGTCCACCGCCGAAGCCATAATTGATCGGCGCGACTCGCGGCACACCGAGTACATTTCGCACGATGGCCAACTGCGAAAACAGGCGCGGCTCAGGTAGTTGAAACTTGTTTGCCGAGCTTTCGGCGCGTGCAAAGTCTATCTTTGCCAGCGTCGCCAGTTCCTGTCCGTAACGCGCCACCATGTGGCTGAGCCCACTACCGCCTTCAAGTGGCAACTCGCCATCCTTGAAGATGTTTACTTCGAATCCGCTGAGTAGCGCGGCAGCCGACAGCAGTTCATTGAGTTGAGCAATGCCCGGGTCGAGCACCTCAAAACTTCGCGCCGGCTCCAGCGCCGCGAGGGCGTCAGCGACCCTCAACTGCTGGTCAAATTGCTTGTAGTTGGTTGCGCGACGATTAGTTAAGCGCTGGGCTTCGCCGAGAAACTTGAGGGCAAGTTTCGAGTCATCTTGCGGTGATACCGCGGGCTTTTGTTGTCCAAGAGCTTTTTGTGCTTGAGCGGC
>DASWDX010000150.1:0-6237 GCA_036395055.1 Pyrinomonadaceae bacterium
TACGGCTGCGTAGAAAAGCCATGAGCGTGGCGAGAGCGCCGAATAGGATCATCAACGCTACCAGCGAGACAACGGTGACACTGGCCGCAGCGACGGCAACGTCAACTCCCTGCAGAGCCTGTTGTTCTTTACGCTCTCGTGGAGAATCAGGCGGACTGATGTTTTCCGGCGTGAAGCCTAGATCAAAGAAGTGTTTTAGATTGAAAGCCAAGTTTGTTTGTTCCGTGCTGTACTCAGAGTGGTCTCACTTTTCAACTGCACAGCAGATCTACAAAAAAACAGACGGCCAGAGCAAGGACAAATTGAACTTACGGCTCTTTGAAATCGCCTTTGTGCTCGTGCGTTTCGATCACATTGCCCGCCGAATCGTAAACGCGAATCACGGCGTGATGTGATCGGCTGCGATGCTTGGCGTACCCGATTGCGTCATCCGCCGCACCGCGTTTTTGTACGGCATAGTTCATTGCGGTATTGGTCAGCGCGTGGCAGACGGTGAGGAAATCGACAGAGTAATCATACCAAGCTCCTTGGAGCAATGGAGACGTACGTGTACGCGCCGAAAAGTAGTCTCTATATCTCCAGTCTCCCTGCCGTCCCTATTAGAGGCAGCAAGGGCGGTATTAAGCCAGTCGGCGCTACCGTTCCAAGCAGGCAATGTCTTTTTCAGTAAGGCTAAGAGGATACCGGCATTCTGGATGGCTGCTCTGGGTGAATCACTAGGCTGCCCGACAAGGCAGTCGACCTTTGTGAGACCTGTCGGCGGCCCTATCAGTTCAACGATTGCGAGACCATCCTTGGTCTTGCCCCAGAGCCGCGGTTCGCCGTTAACAGTGGTCGAAGTCTCGAAGACTACCCCAAACGGCTCTGACTCCAAGACCTTCTGAATGTCTTTAGATGTAATGCCGAGATCGCCACGCAGGGCCGGGGACGCCGCCGACGATGGCGACCTCGGCAACTCTGTCTTCGAGGATTGCGGCGTGACTAGCTCGATGGTGACTAGGCCGCAAAACCCGAGGGGGCCATCTTCCCCATGCAGGGGACGATAGGGACGCCAAGCAGCTATTTCAATGAGATGTTTGTCGATAGTGCCGCGATACTGGGTCGCGCCATACTCGCCCGGAAGGATCTTAATTACCGCGAAACTGGCCTTCGGTAAGCCAAGCGCAGTAAACAATTCTTCTTCCGACATGGGGTTCGGCTCGAAGACAAATTGGATAAACATCAGCTTGCCGCGATAGAATACAGTGGTTAAAGCCTTGCAGTTCGGGCGATCCCGATAATCGACTTGTGTTCCGCCGGGGAAATCGGGCGGCTCTAGTCCGTCGTGACGCTTTTCCGGATTGCCAAGGATTTTGTTTACGGCGGACTCCGGTTGCCCGATGATACGTGACAAAGGAAGCATGTCGGGCTTGGCGGTATCGCTCGCTTTCTGCCCTGCAAGGGGAGAAGATGACAAAACGGGTTTGGCCTTTCTGATTTCTGGCGTTGCTGATTCAGCAGAGGTTGACAGCATAGGTGTTGGACTCGGCTGGCCCGACACAGTTGGGTTCGGTTTCGACTCCGTTTGACCCTGACTGATCAGATATGCCGCATAAATTAACCCGATTAAAAGTGCCCCCCCGACGATGATCACCCACGTCGGTATGTCTTTTGGACGCGATGATGGTGGGTGTTGGTCGAGCGGTTGAGAAATGACTGGCGTTTTCTGAACCGGAGCGTTTGTCCCGGCCAGCAAATCACGTCCGCAATGCTTGCACACTCTCGCCTCGACCTTCACCAATTCGGCGCAGAATGGACACTTCTTCGTATCTCTAGTTGCCTTGTAGTCTGGGCCCAGACCAACGACAAGCCAGCCGATGGGGCCGAGCACTAATCCGAGAACCGCCCCAGCGCCTGCACGTCCCTTACGATCACCGATGATCGCTCCAACGATCGTACCGATGATTGCCCAGAGGAGTATAAATGTGCCATCGTCCATGCTGAGGGTGTTGTGACGTTTCCAGCGTAGGAAACGCGTATTTCAATCGCAAGTTCATTTCGGCTGCTTGCAATTCGTCCCGCAATCAAAAACGATTCTAGCGCCAGATCATTCTAAGGTTCTTTGAAGTCGCCAGCGTGCTCGTGCGTCTCAATCACGTTGCCCGCATTATCGTAAACGCGAATCACAGCGGCCTGTAAGCGACTGGAGAATCTGGCGTAGCCCAATTCTCCGCTCGACGTGACGCCTTAAAGGCGGCCCGTGGCAGCTGCTTGATATCGAGTTGTGCAGGGACACTACTGCCGCTATAAGTAGGTATGAAAACGTTGACTTTCATTTCAGCGGTATTGCTTCTCTTGTTCGGCACTGTCACCTCTCCCGCAGCGAACGTGCAGAGAATTTCGGCTGAGACCGGAGTCCCCGTTGCGACGCTGCGGGCAGAGAGAGCGTTGACCGGGCTTGGCTGGGGTGGACTGGAAAAAGCGCATCTGCTGGCCAATGCGTCCGGGCAGAGCTTTGACACCATCGTAAGCAAGTTTCGAGGCGGCGAAGGCTGGGGGCAAATCGCACACGACTACGGACTGAACCTCGGCAGAGTGCTGAGCAATGCGCGCCGTCACACCAGGGGGATGGGGGGGGATTGAGTAACATGTAGTCGGCGTAGCCGATTGCGTAGCTGATTGCGTTTGGCTCGCCGTACCACAAGCGACCGAATGGCAGCGCGTTTCTGATCAGATCGACGCTGCGATGGTCTTTGCGTGCTTGGGACTTCGTAAAGGTGTATTTCCTTGTTCGGTAATTTCACCACTATGCTGAGCCCAATAAAATCGGGTTTACTCATTGACTCACTTTCTCAGCGGCATTTCTAACGCGAAACAGATTGATAACCGTGTTGCACTCAAGACGCGCGTGCGGCGCAATCCTCGCAAGCCTGTGATCGATTTCCGATTCGCTGCTATTCGGTCTTGCCAGCCTGCAGCCTTTTAGCGGACACTGCCCTCTATGGAGGCAGAAACAGATTGCAAGTTGCAGTCTAATTCTAGTTAGGCAACTTCGCTTGTGCACAAGGTCAATACAACAAAGATGGCGGAGCTCACATGGTCCTCACCGAAGGGAAAGTTCAGCGGTGCGGGCAAAGAGATTTCAGAGGCGTTGGGACGCAAGCCCGAGTCCACCGACCTCAACGAGCGGCATCCCTTTGATGTCGAGATTTTGCGGATTCCGCCGGGGAAGGCTCCCTATTCGTATCATTCGCACAGCGCACAGTGGGAGTTCTATCATGTGATTTCAGGCAGCGGCGTCGTCCGCCATAAAGATGGGACTACTCCGATTGAGGCTGGCGACGCATTTATTTTCAAACCGGGTGAGCCACACCAGATCACCAATGACACTACAGAAGACATGATCCTTTACGTGGTGGCGGACAATCCAATTGGCGATACATACTATCAGCCCGACAGTAATAAGTGGGGTGTGCCGTTCCCCGAGCGCATGTGTGTCCGCTCACAGCCACTGGACTATTTTGATGGTGAAGAATGAAACCGTCGCCTAACCAGACGATGCAGCCAACCGCTCGACGGCGTACGGCCTCACTTTCGATGACTGACAATTATCAATTCAAGCCAACCTCGCTCTCACGAGCAGTGGCTGATCTCCTTCTCGTTAGGCCTTGGAATAAGCCATGCCGATTCACGCGTTCTTAATTCTTTTAAGCACTCTGATCATTTTCCTGCTAGGTGCTCTTCATCTGCTGCTCACGTTTCGAGGCACGAGCTTCTATCCGCGCGATCGAGAGCTCGTTTTCAAGATGAAGGCGGTTTCGCCGCTTATCTCAACCCAGACAACAATGTGGAAGGCTGCAATCGGCTTTCACGCAAGTCACAGCATCGGCACCATGCTGTTCAGTGTCGTCTACATGTACCTCGCGCTTGAGCCGACCCGGTTGTTATTTCAGTCCACGTTCTTGCTCGGCGTCGGCTTGGTCTATCTTGCGCTGCTTGTCACCCTTTGCAGGCTGTACTGGCTTCGCCTGCCGTTTGCAGGCATGTTATTGGCTACCTTCCTCTATGCGGGTGCCATCATCGCAAACGTGGCCTAACCAAGCGCTCCAGCCAACCGCTGGCCGCCGTACTGAAAGGCTGAAGGATGAATTATGAAGGATGAAGTGAAAGCAAAGCTCGCTCCCGCCAGCGGCGGCTGAGCTTTTTCTCGTTAGATGATTCCCGCGCACACCGAGGCCATCCCGAAGCAAGATGTCTTCGTCAACACCCATTTTCGCATTGAGCCGTGTGGGAGTTGCCCTATCACCGGTTATTTGATCGTCAGTCCGCAGGTTAGCGTCTCTTCGCTTGCGGAGCTTTCTCCCGAGGCCCAAGGCGCGCTCGGCGCTACTCTAGCAGCGGCGACACGCGCGATTGAAACCGTCGTTCGGCCAGAGCGCGTTTACTGCGCGCTTTTCGCGGAGGAGACTGCGTCGGTTCACTTCCACTTATTTCCGAGAACCCGCTGGCTCCTGTCTTCTTATTCGCGTGCTCACCCGGAAGATGCCGACATATCTGGCCCGCGACTTCTCGACTGGGCACGCTCAACTTTCCACGTTCCTCCCACAGGTGATCATGAGGAAGCTACTGAAGAGATTTTTCGTGTACTCCACCAGATCATCTAACCGGTCGATGAAGCCAACGGCCCCACCTCGAAATGAGTTGACTCATTCACTCCCGCTCTTTCGGCCTTCGGCTTGCCCATCTATGTCGCACCGCTTTCCGCGGGCTCCATTCAGGGTGTTTGCCATTACACCCTGCCGTGGCTTATCTCTTTCTCGTTAGATTCTTCGCTACGCTAACCAGTTTGGCTTTCGCTTTTCGTTAAATGCGGCGATGCCTTCGCGCGCTTCCTCCGATTCGCGGGCTTGCATGTGATACTTCAGCGCCAGATCGACATCCTCTTTCACGGAGCTGGACCAAAGTTTTTCGATTAATCGTTTCGTTTGCGCCATCGCGACAGGAGCGCCTTGCAGAACCGATTGGGCAAACTTTTGCGCTTCGTTCATCAAATCAGTTTGGGCGACAACACGATTCACGAGACCGATTTCCTTTGCATGTTCCGCGTCGATTAACTCCGAGCCTAATAACAGCTCGCGCATGTTTCGCTCCCCTACCTGCCGGCGCAGGAAAGTCATCACCAAACCGGCGACCAGCCCGCGACGCACCTCGGGGTAACCGATCTTCGTGCGTTGTACTGCGACAACAAAATCGCATGCCGACATAATCCCGGCGCCGCCTGCAACCGCTGCACCGTGTACTGCAGCGATCGTGATAAGACGTGTTTGGCTAATGGCTATCAAGGTGTTTGCCACCATCTCCGCGGTCGCATGCGCCTTTGTCGGGTCGGCGGCTTCCTTTAAGTCCAGCCCGGTGCAAAACGCCGCGCCCGCTCCTCGCAGAATGATCACGCGCTCATCCGGCTGATCGGAAGCGATCTTGATGGCGGCGTTTAGCTCACTGAGTAGCTCAATCGTTAACGCGTTACGGCGTTGGGGTCGATTGAGAGTAAGAACAGTTACTTGCGGCGTTTGCTTTTCGATCAAGACGGTGGGCATGAGGTGAATGACGAAATCCTAATGACGAATAACGAATTAAACTTGGATAACACCCGTATGAAAGACTCCTTTGGATTTCGGTCGCGTGACGTATTGCAACAAACGGATTAAGACATCGCGGGTTTCGTGCGGCTGAATAATCGCATCCACCCAGCCGCGTGCCGCGCCATAGCGGATGTCGGTTTGCTCTTCGTAGCTCTGCTTCACTTTTATACGGAGCTCTTCGAGTTCTTCATGTGTCGCCTTCTTGTCACCTCGCTCCCGTGCGCGAGCGAGAATCGCAAACACCGTATCGGATGCCTGGGCCGCGCCCATTACCGCGTAGCGCGCCGTGGGCCAGGCAACAATAAACCGCGGATCGTACGCCTTGCCGCACATCGCGTAGTTGCCCGCGCCAAATGACCCGCCCACAACGACCGTGATCTTGGGCACGATGGAATTGCTGACCGCGTTCACCAGCTTCGCACCGCTGCGAATGATCCCGCTCTGTTCCGCATCGCGGCCTACCATGAATCCGGTAACATCCTGGAAAAAGATGATGGGCAAGTTTGTTTGATTGCAGTCCATGATAAAACGCGCTGCCTTATCTGCGCTATCGGAATAAATGACGCCACCCATCTGAATTCCCTCCTTTTTGGTCCTGACCTGCAAACGTTGGTTA
>DASWDX010000151.1:0-7032 GCA_036395055.1 Pyrinomonadaceae bacterium
TCGCCTTATGGCATTCGCGCAATCTCGCGATTCCACAAGGACCATCCGTACGTGCTGCCAGTGAACGGCACAGACCATCGCGTGGATTACGAGCCGGCTGAGTCAAGCACCGGACTGTTTGGCGGCAACTCAAACTGGCGAGGGCCGATCTGGTTTCCGCTAAATTATCTACTGATCGAGTCGCTGCAAAAGTTCCATCACTATCTGGGCGAAGATTTTAAGGTCGAATGTCCAACGGGCTCAGGGCAGATGATGACGCTTTGGGAAGTCGCTGGCGAAATCTCGAAACGACTTTCGCGAATCTTCCTGCGCGATAGTAACCAGCGACGGCCTGTGTTTGGCGCTACGGAAAAGTTTCAGACTGATCCCAACTGGCGCGACCTGGTTCCGTTCCATGAGTACTTTCACGGCGACAATGGCTCAGGCGTGGGAGCCAGCCATCAGACTGGTTGGACGGGACTGGTTGCGAAGCTGCTTCAACAGAGCGGGGAATAAAACCTCGTTAGAGGGGGCTGCACCAATCTTGCCCGTGTACCCTTCAAAAACCATCCGGCGCTTGTAAGGAATACCTTCTCAATCCGACTCATGATTGTTCGGCCAATCCAGACAAGGACCAACAATCATGAACCCGATGTCACTCCAGCAACGATTTTCGAAAAAGCCTTCGAATCATTTACCTGCGAGCGGGCTGCACCGGAGCGAACGCTGGGCAGTCATCCTGGCCGGCGGCGACGGCACGCGTCTGCAATCAATGACGCGCACCATTACCGGCGACGATCGGCCTAAGCAATTTGTTCCTGTCATCGGCGGCAGCACGCTGCTCGATCAGACTCGCTCTCGCGTTGCGTTGTCGGTCTCGCCAGGCCGCACCTTGTTTGTCGTTACCGAAAAGCATCGACGCTTTTATCAATCTTTGACTCAGAGTGTTTCGCAAAATCTTCTGCTTGAGCAGCCTGCAAACAAAGGAACAGCACCGGCAATTCTTTACGCGTTGATGCGCGTGGCAGCTAAGTCGCCGAAAGCCATCGTCGCATTGTTTCCTTCCGATCACTACTTTGCTGATGACGAGGAATTCATGTCGCATGTCGACCTGGCTTTGGACGCCATCGAGTTACAACCTGAGACGGTAACTCTGCTGGGCATTACGCCGAGTAGCCCTGAAACTGAATACGGATGGATCGAGCCGCAGCGATCGATTCTCGGCAATTGGCCCCGCTCAATTACTCGCGTGAGTCGTTTTTGGGAAAAGCCAGACGCAAACGTGGCGCGCTCTCTGATGGGCCAAGGTTGTTTGTGGAACAGCTTTGTGATGGTCGGCCGGGTCGACGCGTTACTGAAAATGACGCGTACAGCTTTACCCGAGATGGTCTCACAGTTCGCCTCGATCATGCCTACGTTTGAAACTCTAGCTGAGCGGAAAGCGCTGCATGAACTGTATTCGGAAATTCAAGAGAGCAATTTCTCTCATGAAGTGTTGGCTGCGCGGTCCGAGGATCTCACAGTAATGAGAGTTGGCGATGTTGGCTGGAGTGATCTTGGCGAGCCAGCGCGCGTACTGGCGGCACTGGCGCAAATTGGAGTTCAAGCAGAAATGGCGATGTCGGCAAGTTGAAAATCGAAGACCTGAAGCCAAGTTCGAGGAGCAATCATGAAAGCAATTGCAGTCAAACCGGGAATACCAAACACAGTTCATCTAACCGAATTACCGGCGCCAAAGGTGACTGACATTCCGAATGGTCGCGGCGTGCTGGTGCGTGTGTTGCGTGTTGGCGTCGATGGCACGGACAAGGAGATCAATGCCGGCGAATATGGCCAAGCGCCGGAGGGCTACGATTTTCTGGTGATCGGTCATGAAGGATTTGGCCAGGTTGAAGCAGTCGGTCCGAACGTGACGGAAGTAAGGGCCGGCGATTATGTCGTCGCGACGGTGCGCCGGCCGGGTTCAAGCATCTACGACCTGATCGGCACCAACGACATGACGACGGATGATACGTACTTTGAGCGCGGCATCAATCTGCGCCATGGCTACATGAGTCAATACTACGTCGATGATGCTGAATTTATCGTCAAGATTCCCCAAGGCCTTAAGGAAGTCGGCGTACTGCTCGAACCGACGACCGTCGTTGAGAAGGGCATCGCTCAGGCCTACGAAATTCAGCGTCGTCTTCGGGTTTGGAAGCCGAAGCGCGCTGCGGTCATGGGAGCTGGGACGATTGGTCTGCTGGCGACCATGGTGCTTCGCCTCAAGGGTTTGCAGGTGACGACCTTCGGCAAGACTCCGAAGCCTTATTTGAATTCCGACTTAATCGAAGCGATTGGTGCTACTTACCAATCGACCGACGAGCTTTCAATCCTCGAAGGCGCAAAGAAGTATGGGCCGTTCGACATCATTTTCGAAGCGACCGGTTTTTCACCAGTCGTGTTCGACAGCATGCAAGCGCTCGGCAAAAACGGAGTGCTGGTGTTGTCCAGTGTCACAGGCGGCGATCGCACGATCGAAGTGCCGGCGGACAAGATCAATCTGGAATTCGTGCTCGGCAACAAGGTAATGGTCGGCACGGTCAACGCGAATCGGGAATACTTCGAGATGGGTGTCAAGGACTTGGCGCAGGCCGAAGCCGAATATCCCGGTTGGCTGTCGCGGCTACTGACGCATCCAGTCAAAGGCCTGGAGAACTATCACGAGTTGTTCGCGAAGCTTACGAATCCGAACGGCGCTATCAAAGTCTTCTGTGAAGTTGCGGAGCTGACCTAATGGCCAGCAATTCAAAACTACCTAAGAGAATCCTGATTCTCGGAAGCGGCTTCGGCGGCCTCTATACAGCTCTGCATCTTGAGAAGAAGCTTCGCCGCGACTCTGATGTTGAACTCACGCTCGTCAATCGCGAGAACTTCTTTCTGTTTACGCCGATGTTGCATGAAGTAGCGGCTGGCGATCTGGACTTGACGCACATCGTCAATCCGGTGCGCAAGCTGTTGCGCCGCACACATTTTTTCAATGGCGACATCAAGAGAATCGACCTAAAGGAACGTCGCGTGATCGTTGCTCATGCCGATGACAATCACGATCACGGATTGTCCTATGACTATTTGGTCCTGGCGCTTGGTTCGGTTACGAACTTCTACAATTTGCCGGGCCTGGCCGAAAACGCACTGACAATGAAATCGCTGAGCGATGCGATTCGTTTGCGCAGCCGTCTGATCAAGAACCTCGAGGAAGCAGACTTTGAATGTGCCTGCGAAGATCGTTCGCGGCTATTAACCGTGGTGGTGGCGGGCGGCGGGTTTGCGGGCGTCGAAACGATAGCTTCTGTGAATGATTTTGTCCGCGAGGCGATTGAGTTCTATCCGAAGCTCTCCGAAAAAGACCTGCGAATTGTTTTGATCGAAGCAACCGATGCGATCTTGCCGGAACTGGGTCCGCAACTTGGCGCCTATGCCTTCAAAAAGCTTGCCGGTCGCGGGGTGCAGTTTCTCATGAACACGGCAGTCAAGAGTGTCTCGAATGATGAAGTCAACCTGAGTGATGGGACTTCGCTTAAGACGAACATGCTGGTTTGGACGGCCGGTGTTTCTCCGAACCCACTGCTCGACATGTTGAATTGTTCCAAGGAACGCGGTCGGTTGGTCACAAATGAATTTCTTGAAGTCACAGATTGTCCCGGAGTTTGGGCGCTCGGCGATTGCGCTGCCGTGCCCGATCCGACCACGGGCAAATCTTGTCCGCCGACCGCGCAACACGCGATACGTCAGGGGAAGGTCGTGGCTGAGAACGTCGTTGCGGCCATCAATGGTGGCCGACGGCGACGGTTCGAATTTAAGACAATCGGTGCGCTGGCTTCGATCGGCAAACGAACAGGTGTGGCTCGCATCATGGGTGTGAATTTTTCCGGCTTCATAGCTTGGTGGCTATGGCGAACGATTTATCTGAGCAAGCTCCCGCGCTTCGAAAAGAAAGTGCGGGTCGCGCTCGATTGGTTTCTGGATCTCTTGTTTTCGAAGGACCTCGTGCAGTTCATGGATGTGACTATGCGAGCTGAGAGGCCAGTACTGATCGAAGCCGCAGCGGATGATTCTGAAAGTCGTGCAGCTTAGCTGCGTTCTCAGAAAGAAGGTAGCAATGATTGAAATAGATCAGGAGAGTTGCCGGAATCTCGAAACGGCACTGTCGCGCGAATGGCTAGAGACTAACGGCATCGGCGGGTTTTCGTCCTCGACGATCACCGGACTGAACACACGCCGCTATCACGGCCTGCTGACCGCCGCGACAAAGCCGCCAGTTGGGCGACTAGTCTTGCTTTCGAAGCTCGAAGAGACACTCATTATTGATGGTCGGCGCTACGAACTATCAGCTAATCAGTATCCGGGCGTCGTTCATCCGGAGGGCTTCAGGTATCAAACCGGCTTCCGTCTCGATCCCTTCCCAGCTTTCACCTACGACGTTGAAGGAGTGCGCTTGGAAAAGCGTGTGTTCATGGTGCAGGGAGAGAACACGACTGTTGTGCAATACAAAATAGGCGCCCTCTCTGTCGATCGGCCTGCTGTCCGGATCGTTCTAGAGGTCCGTCCGCTGATCGCCTTTCGCGATTATCACAGCACAACACATGAAAATGGCGCGCTGAATTCAAACGTGGAAACTGAAGACGGAGTGGTTTCGGTCAAGCCTTACAGCGATCTGCCTGCGTTGCATTTTGCGCACGATGCCGCCCAGATCGACACGAACGGTTTTTGGTATCGTAACTTTCAATATGCAGTCGAGCAGGAACGCGGTCTCGACTTCGCCGAAGATCTCTTCAGTCCATGCGCCTTTACTTTTGATCTGACTAAGAGTCCGCAGGTCAGCATTATCGCCTCAACTGAGCGGTGCGCTGTCGGTAACGCAGACGCTTACGGCAAAGCCGAGATAGAGCGCAGAAATTCATTAGGTGGAAAACTCCAGGCCGATCAGCTAGCCGGTACGCTCGCGGCCGGCGCCGATCAGTTCATCGTTGCGCGCGAACGCTGCAAAACTGTTATCGCCGGCTATCACTGGTTCGCTGATTGGGGCCGCGATACGATGATTGCCCTGCCGGGTTTGACACTGGCGACTGGCCACGCCGAAATTGCGAAGAGCATCCTGGCTGAGTTTGCGTCGCACGTCGATCAGGGAATGTTACCGAACCGTTTTCCGGATGCTGGCGAGACTCCTGAATACAACACGGTCGATGCAACGCTCTGGTTTTTTGAAGCGGTGCGCTCGCTTTTGCAGTACACGAATGACTTCGAGTTCGTGCGCGCCAACATCTATGCGGTGTTGACTGACATCATCGACTGGCACGTCAAGGGTACTCGTTATCAAATTCATGCTGATGATGACGGGCTTCTTTACTCAGGCGAGCCGGGCGTGCAACTCACCTGGATGGACGCCAAAGTTGGCGATTGGGTAGTCACCCCGCGACATGGTAAACCCGTCGAGATTCAAGCACTTTGGTACAACGCTTTGCGCCTGATGGAACAGCTCGCCGCGAAGTTCAAAGACTCAAAGGCGAAGAAGCGGTATGCCGCAATGGCTGACAAAGCGCGCGCCTCCTTTAATCAAGTCTTTTGGAATGAAGAAGCCGGCTGTCTTTTTGACGTCGTGAACGGTGACGGCCGCGACGCTTCGATCAGACCGAATCAAGTGATCGCGATCAGCCTGACCAATTCAATGCTGTCCAAAGATCGAGCAACCACCGTTCTGCGTGTAGTTGAGCGAGAGCTGCTAACACCACGCGGTCTCCGCACTCTCTCGCCGAACGATCCTCGTTACATCGGTCGTTACGAAGGCGACCCGCGAAGTCGCGACGGCTCATATCATCAGGGCACAGTATGGCCGTGGTTGATGGGTTCATACATCACAGCATATACAAAAACATTTGGTGAGAGAGCTGGGCGTAAGTTCGCCACTGAATGGCTTAAGAACTTTGATGACCATTTAAGGGAAGCGTGTCTGGGGCAAGTCTCAGAAATCTTCGACGGCGATCCGCCACATACATCGAGGGGTTGTGTAGCTCAAGCCTGGAGTGTTGCGGAGTTGGTGCGGGCTGCTGTTGAAGCTACTTACACAACAAAATCAGCGAATCGAGCCGTTAGCATTTCGTAAGAACCCTTCTTGCGATTGCAGAATGTCTTGTCTAATTCAAGAGGTACTTTATAGTAGCGAAAGTAAGGAATTTGCGAAGCGAAGTTTCGCCAGTCAACTTGGACAAGCGCGGGCGCGCGCGACGGATTTCTTAGTGTCCAATTTGTGTCCAGAATTGACAGCATGCAACGGGTAAAGAATCGGAAAAAAAGGAAAGGATAGGAAATGCTCGAAAATTCTTGGTGGCTGCAACCATATCAAAAGCAAAGACTTAAGTTTTTGCCGGGATGGTGATTCATAACTCCAAGGCCGTCGGTTCGAGTCCGACCCCCGCTACCAACTTCCTCTTAATCCTCAATAATTTACACAGACTTACCTCTTTCTAATCGATTAACCACGTCGCTAATTTGTGTCCAGAATAGCCAGCACAGAAGGTGTGCGAAAGGCAGCGGACGGCAAATAACGGTAGAGAATGCGAAAATCTCGGTTAATTCTCGCCTTTGCCAAGTCCCCGAAAACCAAGGACTTAGGTCTTTGATTGACCATGGGGTCGAAACTCCCACTCTCCCCTCGAAAGACTGTCGTGCATGCTGGAACAATTCATGCCTACAGCGCTACATGGCCACTATGTTGCGCACACACCGAAGCAAGTCAGATTCGAAAGTTCAACCTCACCGCCAACCGCGTCGGATGCGGGTTGTCCCTGACATTTCCCATCGGTATTGCTGGAAAATAAACTTGAAGCCCAGTTGAAACTGGCGGCTGTCTTGCGAGGTTGATTGATTACGTTTCTTGAAATCGGGACAGTCCGCCGACTAATCTAGTCCCACGCTCCTGGGAATGTTAATATCCGCGGACGCAATCCGAACTCTGAACATCACAGGCATTTACTAAGTCAAAACATCGCTCCGAAGTCTTGTATGCGCGTATTG
>DASWDX010000152.1:0-7623 GCA_036395055.1 Pyrinomonadaceae bacterium
TTCCCAACCCCGAGCTGATTGCAGTTGAGTTGTAGTTCTCGATTGAAGGGCTTCAAAACTTGATCTAATGAGCTACTCGAGAGGCTCTCAGGTTGGGAAGGTGGGCTTGCCCCCGCCGGTCGCATTCTTCTTCACTTCACTCCTCTCCAAAACCGCCGCCGCCGGGCGTTTCAATTCTCACGCGATCGCCTGCTTCCAGTTCCCAGCTTCCTTTCGATCCAATCCTGCGCGCGGGGCCTTTACGAATAATTGTGGCGCTACCCGGCTTGCCGTTATCACCCCCGGCTAAACCATATGGCCCACGCTTGCGTCTGTCGGCGAGCAGCGACATGTGCGCAGGCACGAGTGTTTCAATTTCGCGGATGACGCCGTCGCCGCCTCGATGTTTTCCTTTTCCGCCTGACCCTTTCCGAATTCGGTACTCGCGCACGCGCAACGGATAAGCATACTCGAGTGCTTCGGCGGGTGTGTTCAAGCTGTTCGTCATGTGCGTGTGCACGGCGCTCAGGCCATCGTGGGCCGGCCGTGCGCCCATGCCGCCGGCGACGGTTTCGTAGTAGGAAAACTCGCGCGAGTTAGTGCCAGTGCGCGGATCAATTCCACCAATCGTCAGATTATTCATCGTTCCCTGACTTGCCGCGGGAATCCGGTTGGGGAGCGCCTGGGCGAGGGCTTTGAAAAGAACGTCAACAATGCGCTGCGAAGTTTCCACGTTGCCACCGGCCACAGACGCCGGATGTAAGGCATTGACAACCGTGCCCTTTGGCGCGACCACCTCAATCGGGCTCATTAGACCAGCGCTCGCCGGCACCTCATTGCCCTCGAGCAAACAGCGAAACACGTAGGCGACGGCCGAAACAGTGATCGCTTCTACTGCATTAATTGGCCCGGCAACCTGGGGCGCGCTGCCCGTGAAGTCAACCTGCGCATGTTGTTCCTTGATAGTAATTCGCACGATGATGGGAACCTCACGATTGCTGACACCATCGTCATCAAGCGCATCTTCAGCGCGGTATTCGCCGTCGGGGATCGAACCGATAGCATGACGCATGAGCCGCGCAGAGTATTCGATCAAGTGCGTCGCGTAAGCAGCCGTCTCGCGTTGACCACGACGCTCGACGATCTCCAGCAGTCGGGCGGCGCCGGTTTTTAATGAACCAATCTGCGCCTGAAAATCGCCGCGACGTTCAGCATGGCTACGGACATTTGCCAGGATCAATCGCATCATGTCTTCATCGACCTCGCCATTTCGTACCAGGCGAATTGGGGGAATGCACAAGCCTTCGCCGTAGATGTCCGTCGCCATGCCCATCGAGCCCGGCGTCGCGCCACCGATATCCGCATGATGTGCGCGGTTGGCGACGTAAAACAGGGGAAGGGGGGAATGGGGTAAAGGGGAAGGGGGAAAACGACGCGCTCCGACCTGGCGGTCTTTTCCCTTTACCCTTTCCCCTTTCCCCTTTTCCCCTCTTCCCCCAAACTCGCCAAACACACCGCTTATGAGCGTGACGTCCGGCAAATGCGTGCCTCCGGCAAACGGATCGTTTAGAGCAACCACGTCGCCGGGGTGGAGATCGATTTCTCCTAAAGCCGAAGCGACTGCCATTGGCATTGAACCGAGATGCACCGGCATGTGATCGCCTTGCGCGATCACTCGGCCCTGGCGGTCGAATACCGCGCATGAGTAATCTCGCCGCTCCTTGATGTTTGGTGAAAAGGCGGTGCGTCTCAGCGCAATGCCCATCTCCTCGGCGACGGAGGTATAGAGCGCGCGATAGATTTCCAGTGTGGGGGGATCGAATTGCGTCATAGTTCTATGAGACCGCCAAGACCCAAGGGCGCCAAGAGGGAAAGCACAACCGGAGAATGCTCAGTTGGTAAGCCGCGCTTGCCCCCGCTCTTTCTTGCTAATCATGAATCGATTTGTTTTCAACTTCACTGCGGGAGCAAGCCCACCTTCCCAACTTGCGAATTCATGTCAATTGAATGATTAGATTTCCAAAGGTATCAACTTCACCGCGAGCGCTCGGAGGAATCAGGGTAGTTGAAGAATACTCCGTCACAATACAGGGCGCGCGCAGTTGAGCGCCTGCCGCCAGTCCCTCGCGCTGGTAAAGCGCCACGCTGAGTTTCTTTCCATCTAAATAAGCCGTCACAAACTTCGCCGCGTGCGCGAGGTTCTTACGAGAAACGCTCGCATCTTTTTGCGGCAGTTTCTTCACTATCCCGGTTGAACGAACGCGTGCGCTAACAATTTCAATCACGCCTGCTTCCTGCGCGTAACCGTAGCGTTCTCGATGCGCGCGATGAAAACTGGCAGCGAGATTCGTGCCGGTCTGTTTGATGTCCAATTCAAACGACTGGCCCTTGTAGCGAAGTGCGAGCGAGCGCTCATGCTTTTGTAGCGCCGTGGAAAAGCCCTCGCGGCGGAGAGCGCCTGCGGCGTTGCGCTCCATCTCTGCGAAAATCTTTTCCAGTTTCTTTGCGACTCCGGGTGAAAAGTCCAACATTGTTGTACGGCTCTGGTCCTTAACCACGTCGGCCGTGAGCACTCCGATTGCCGATAGCGCGCCTGCGGAGTTTGGCACGACGATACGAGGAATGCGCAGCGCCCGTGCCAGATCCACTGCATGAAGCCCGCCGGCGCCGCCGAAGGGAAGGAGTACAAACTCGCGACTATCGTAACCACGTTCAACCGAGATACGACGGAGCGCACGTTCCATGTTTGTGTTTGCAACGGACAACACTCCTTGTGCCGCTTCAATTGCCGTCATCCGTCGTCGAGCGACTTTGCTCAGCTCGCTGGCCAGTTGCTTCATGGCTTTGCGCGAACGCTCCTCATCAAGCGCAAACGCTCCTCCCAGCAAACCAGCGCCGCCAAAGTGCCCCAGCACCAGATGCGCGTCAGTTACTGTTGGCAAGAGCGAACGGCCGTAACAGGCTGGGCCAGGATCAGCGCCTGCGGACTCGGGCCCAACGCGCAGCGAGCCACCTTCGTCAACTCTCGCAATTGAACCGCCGCCGGCGCCAACTGTATGGATGTCCATGACGGAAACTGCAACCGGCAGGCCCGCCACCGTAGCTTCATTTGTCATGCGTAAGCCATCGCGTTCACAAAGCGCCACGTCTGTCGAAGTCCCGCCCATGTCGAAAGTGATGATCTTTTCGAAGCCCGCAGCGCGTGCGGTTCTCAGCGCACCGACTACTCCACCCGCAGGGCCGGAAAGAATGGTGCGTACGGGCTCGTCCGCCGCCACGGATGAAGAGATGCTGCCGCCGGAAGACTGCATGACGCGCAGGTTCGGCGTATTCACCGTCAAACGCTTTAAGTAATTGCCCATTAGCGGCTGCAAATACGCGTTTATGGTTACCGTCGAGGTACGTTCAAACTCGCGATACTCCGGCAGTATCAGATGTGAAATAGAAACGGGAACGTTGAGAGCGGATACCGCGCGCGCAATTTGCTGTTCGTGTTCGGGATGAACGAATGAGAAGAGAAGGCAGATCGCAATCGATTCGATTTTTTGCTTCTTCAAGCGGTTGACTAGCGCAGTCAATTCCTTTTCATCCAACGGCTCCAGCACAGCGCCATCCGCGCTTACACGTTCACGCAAGCCGAACCGCAAATCGTCTGGTACGAGCGGCGGCAGTCGCACTGCATTCAGATTGTAAAGTTCTGGCCGCGCCTGTCTGCCAATGATAAGTAGGTCTTCAAATCCTTTGGTCGTTAGCAGCGCTGTGCGAGCGCCTCGCCTTTGCAATAGCGCGTTGGTGCCAACCGTTGTTCCGTGAACAACCTCGATGCTTTCAAGTTCTATTCCGGTTTTAGCCGCGACTTGTTGCAGTCCATCACGAATCGCGAGCGAAGGATCAGATGGCGTGGAGGAAAGCTTGAAGACTTCGAAGTGCCCGCCGGCGTCATAGACAAAATCGGTGAAGGTTCCACCGGTATCAACGCCGACGCGACAGGCGGCAGGGACAGGAGGCAGGCGCAGGTTTTTCTTAGACATGCTCTTTCTGCCTACTGCCGTCTGCCTCCTGCCTACTGTACTGGCGTCCAGCAGCCGCTTTCATTCGAAGCGCGAGCTGCGTCGAGCACAAGTTGCACGCGGTAACCATCTTCAAAGGTGGCGGCGCCGGCAACGCTCTTGCGACCCTCCCTGAGTGCAGTAACGATTGCACACGAAAAAGCCGTGAAGCCTCGTGACCAACTTCCCTCACGCATACCTGGGACGAGGGGGTTTTGATCTACCTCGACCGGTCGCCAAGCCCCTGCTCCGGCCGGAGAATGCCAAAGTTCGCCGGTCTCCTCGACCATCAGTGCGCCACTACTCCCATAAACCTCGAACCGGTTTTGCAGTTTTCCCGATTCAACGACTGAAAGAGACGCCGACCCGGTCGTGCCCCTGGTCAGGGGCGACTCAGCGAACCTGAGGAGCATGCGAACTGTGTCATCCGAAGTTACCGGACCCATTGTTCCGCTAGTTTTGTCGGGTCGCTCGGCAACGTGCGTAGAGAGTATGCAGCAAACCTCGCTGATTTCTGTTTCAAGCAGCCAACGAAACGAATCGACGGCGTGAGAGCCGATGGCGCCGAGCGTGCCGCCGCCCATCGCTGCCTCCGACCACCAGTCCCAGGTTCCCAGTACACCGCGGTAATCGGAACGAAAAACATAGTTACAGTGACGTACCCTACCGATTGCGCCACTGTGCAACATCGCGTGCATCTTTCGCCGACTGCTGAGGAATCGTAGTTCATGATCGATCAGGGCAAGCACGTCGACTTCGCGCGCGAGATCAGTCATGCGTCTGGCCTCGGAGGCATTCATGGCCATCGGTTTTTCGCAAAGCACAGCCTTGCCTTGTTCGAGAGCGGCCAGCGTGATTTCCATGTGCGTCGCGGGAGGCGTGACGACGCTTACGAGATCGACATCGTCCCGGGCGACCAGTTCTTTCCAATCACCAGCTACGTGTTCGATGCCAAACTCCTGCGCGACCTGTTCGGCATGTTCACGATGGCGGCTCGCAATCGCCACTATCCGAGCGCCCCTGCAATTGCGAAAGCCTGGAATCTGTGTGGTGCGGGCAAAGCCGGCGCCAACAATGCCGATGCCGACAGTTTTGTCGTCACTCAATTTTTTCAAACGCTTCTCCCGGATGATCTCTTACCGCTTGCTTCACGCTAAAACTTGGATTGTGTGTGCTGCACACCCGCGCACCGCACTGATAACGACAACGCAAGATGTAACCGTATTTATCGAATCAGGTCGAAAGACAAACATTATCGCATTAGTAAGTGCTTGCAGCGAGAGAACGCGGACAGGGGATCGGGCGAAAGCGGCGCCCACCGAGGAACGCCTCTACATCTGAGAACGAAGCTTCATGATTCGAGTTGACGTCGATAGTCGACGCTATCAAAGTGGCCACGTGAATTGGCAATAAGGCCGTCCGCGCCAATCTCCCAAACTTCGAAACCGCTGATGCGCACGGTGCGGCCTGTTCCACCCGGCCCGGTGTTTGTTCCGGTCAAGGTCCAGCGATAAATGACACCGTCATCTTGCAGCAGCAGGTCATCGAGAAAGACTTGCATGTCCGGGAACGCCGTCATGAAGCCCTGGGCCACCTCGGTGATGGCGTCTCGTCCTACGGCTGGAGAATCTTCATTGACTTGCAACGACCCGTTATCCTCAAAAAAAGAGGCTACTCGGGCAGCGTCCTGACTGCACCAGGCAGCGGTGTACGCCTCGGCAAGCGTGCGCATTGATTTCACGCTATCCTGTTCCATCCGATCGCCTTCAAGTTCTCTTCTGATTTCGTAAGTATAGGTCGAATTTCAATCATGTAGGGCTTCAACGTCGGATTGCCTTGCATAAAAAGCATTTCGGGCATGTGTTCCTCCTTCACTTCGATTATCTCTATTCCAGGGAAAGGGTTTGGCTGGAACTGCAGCGATCGTCATTGCTTCTCCCTCAGCGTCGCGGTCCAATTTAGTACCACTACCATCGGCGCGGGGTCGTTGGCCTCGGCGGGTATGTTTATAAGAAAGCGTGAGCCGTCAGGTGCGACACCGTAAGGATAATCGGTACCGTGTTTGATCCTCGCCTGGAAAAGCTGTTGCGGAACGCCGCTCTCAAACTTCGCGCCAATCTTAATTTCTGCCGACATTACCTTTCCGTCTTCAGTAAGGTAGAACAGTTCCTTCCCATCATCTCGCCACAGCGGTAACGCGCCGCCTCCGGACGACACCATCCACTTGTCACCCGATGGCGGAAAGCGCTGGACATAAACTTCGAATCGCCCGGATTCATTTGAGGAATATGCGATGAAGCGACCATTCGGCGAGAAAATTGCCGCACCCTGATCAAATGCCGAGGATTGGAAGAGCGGCTTGGGCTCGCGATCGCCGGAGAGCGGAAGGACCCAGACGCCGGCGTGGACCTTGCCGAAGCGCATAAACAAAATGCTCTGCCCATCGCGCGACCAGCTGGTGGGAACATCGTCGGAACCCGATGCTAACAGCAATTGATCGTCGCCCGCGGCGTTTGTCGAGTTGACGAAAAGGTTGGCGTGTCCATCACCCGCTCGGTTCGAAGAAAAGACTATGCGACTTCCATCAGGCGACAAGACCGGGGAACCATCAGAATGCGGATCGAAGGTCAGTGGGGATTTAGTGCCTCGCGAAAGATCGAGGAGCCATACGTCACTGTGGCGCCCATCCGCGTCAAGCATTCCGGCAGCAGCTCGTCGCCCGTCAGCAGAGAGCGTGAGCGAGGCGTACGCATCAGGCTCTCCTACGGGCTCCAGCTTTTTTCCTGTCCGATCAAACCAGACGACCAGCGACTGGGTACTGCCTGGTTGGTAGGCGAGCACGCCATTATCCGAAACCGAGAAATCAAACTCATGATTTTCGCCCACGCTCGCTACGCGTTCCGCGACAATGGTTGATTCCGCAGTCACTCTCAACTTTTCGGCATCGAAAGGCTGCGCAACGAGCGCTCCCTGGCTGATGTAGAGCAGGTAGCCAGGCGGCGCATAGGCAACACGCGTCACAGCGCCGAAAAGAATCTGCGTCTCTTGCGAATCGAGCGAGCCGAGACGAATGTGATGATTCTCAGTCGTCGGTGCGTCGCCGAGAAATACAAAGTGGTTACCATCCGGGAGAAAATAGGGCCAGCGATGCGCTTCTTCCTTAGGATCGACTTTCGTGGCGAGTATCGGCGTTCCACCCTGGGCTGAGACGCGGTAGAGTCGTCCTTCGGAGCCGCCGAAAAGAATTACGCCGCCGCGATTCCACGCGCCACCTCTATCCTCGCCGACGTCGCATAGCGCTTGCGACCGACCCCCCGAAGCGTCAACTTTGAAAAGCTTCCCGTTTGCAAAGTAGCCGATAAAGCGATTGTCAGGTGACCAGAACGGTGAGGTTGCTCCTTCGGTCCCTGAGAGCGGTTGTGCCGTAAGCGAGTCGAGCGATCGCACCCAAAGCAGGCGCTTGCCCTCAGCATTGTTGGCGATAAAGATAACTCGCAAACCATCAGGCGAGACAGTTATACGCACGGGAAGAGTTGCTTTCTGGGACGTTGTAAGTGCAAGTCGGATGGCGTGGTTGGTCGCCGGCGAGCGCGAA
>DASWDX010000153.1:0-7177 GCA_036395055.1 Pyrinomonadaceae bacterium
CTCTTTGGCTTGATCTTAGTTTGACCGGGCAGTGGGTGAGCAAACCGCGATTGTATTTTCGCCAACCTTCGTTAGGGACAATGAGTGAGGTGCCGAAGCGGTTGTGAAAGCGATTAACTGATCCGCGCCTGTCGCCATGTAGCCACGTGCCATAAGCACGAAAAGTAATTAAGTAGGCCAGGGGAATATGTTCGTCACGATACTCAGCCATTGCTTCGATAGTGTATAGCGCAGGTTGCGTCCGGTCGCTACCACCACCCCAGAAGGGCAGCCCGGCTGGGGACCCCGGTCCGCTCCCGGTTCCGTATTCGTCGACCCACGTTGCCAGACTCCTTGCTACGGAGTCAGCTTGAGATCATGTTGTAGCGACCAGATCCAACCTGCGCTACAAATACTCTTCAATACCCGCGCCGTAACCAAAGACTTCGCCAACGTGGGTCGACGAATACGGAACCGGGAGCGATAGCGACCGGACCCAACGTGCGCTACAAAAACCGTTCAGTGCGCGAGTATCCTGACGAAACATCGCGGCTCGTAGTCAACCGAGTAGCCGGTCGCTCCCGGTTCCGTATTTGTCGAAGAGCGATGCGAGAATCCGAGCCTCACCGTAAGGGCTCCTGCAGCCCGCGATTGTCGTGTGGGCCTCAAGTTAAGTTACTATGGTCACATAACTGATTCGCAGCAGGAGGACAAATGAAACGTAAAGCTTCGGCCGTCTGGAACGGTGGCCTCAAAGATGGGAAAGGTACGATCTCGACAGACAGCGGCGTTCTCGCAAACAGCCAATATTCTTTCAGTACGCGCTTTGAGGACGGAATTGGCACAAACCCTGAAGAGTTGATTGCAGCCGCGCACGCCGGTTGTTTCTCGATGGCACTTTCTGGCCAGTTGGGTCAGGCCGGTCTGACAGCGGAGAGCATCCGAACGACAGCGGCGGTGAGTCTTGAGAAAACTGACGGTGGCTTTGCGATCACTAAAGTACATCTCGACGTCACGGCAAAAGTGCCGGGCGCTGACCAGCAAGCGTTTGAGACAGCGGCAAATAACGCCAAGGCAGGCTGTCCGGTCTCCAAACTCTTGAAGGCAGAGATAACCATGGAAGCGAAGCTTGAGGCTTGATTGCGGAGTTTTAATTAACGCCGATACACTCTATAGTTGTTGTCGCATCTCACACACAAGCAAGGCCTCTTTAATGTCTAAATTCAAAAGTACCCCCGCGCTCGACCCGGACAAACTGGACTATTTCATCTGCCTGCAGTTTCTCTTTATGCATGTCGCGTGTCTGCTTGTGCTCTGGACAGGCGTGAGCGTGGTGGCAGTGGTCATCTGTCTTGCATTGTACGTGGTGAGAATGTTTGCGATTACTGCCGGTTTTCATCGGCTACTGGCACATCGCACGTATAGAACGAGCAGGCTTTTCCAATTCCTGATGGCTTTTACGGGAACGGCGTCCTATCAGAAGGGACCGCTTTGGTGGTCGGCTCATCATCGCCGCCATCACCTCGTCGCTGATACCTCGCAGGATTTCCATTCGCCGTTGACCCGCCGGTTTTGGCGCGCACACTTTGGTTGGTTTCTATCCCGCGACAGCCAGAAGACTGAATGGAAGTTGATTGCAAACCTAAGTAAGTATCCGGAGTTGCGTTTCCTCGATCGGTTCTACTCGCTGCCTCCGATTATGTTGGCAGTCTCGGCATTTCTGCTGGGCGCAGCGCTTGAGCGATGGGCGCCGCAGCTGGGAACTTCGAGTTGGCAGATGCTGGTCTGGGCATTCTTCATCAGCACCGTGGTGCTCTATCACGGCACCTTCACGGTTAATTCACTCGCGCACATTTTCGGTAAGCGCCGCTTCGCCACCGACGACAATAGCCGGAATAACATTTTTGTCGCATTGATCACACTCGGTGAAGGATGGCACAACAATCACCACTACTACTCTTCATCTGAGCGCCAGGGTTTCTGTTGGTGGGAGATCGATATTTCTCACTACACTTTGCGAGCGCTTTCGTGGTTGGGAATAGTTTGGGATTTACGCACACCTCCCGCGAACCTGACATCCGTTGCTGAAATCTCAACAGCGAACCAGTCGTTAGAGGCTGCAGGGAATATCAGAACTTAATTCCGAGCGATGTCCGTGCGGTTTGATCAGTTACGGTACCAGGCGGCTCGCTACTGAGCGTTAACGATAGGGTCCCTCGTGGTCCTGATATCGAATGGCGCGAGCGCCACTCATACGGAATGCCTGAGAAGCTACAAATTTCGCGAGCCGAATACCTGCACCTTCTGCCTCTGCCGACGCGTTGGATGGACAACGACATCTACGGCCACATCAACAATGCTCTCTACTACGCCTTCTTCGACACTGCCATTAATCAATATCTTATAGCCAAAGGCGGTCTCGACATCGTAGCCGGACCGGTGGTGGCATTTGCCGTGGAGTCTCAATGTCAATATCTGCGGCCGCTGGCTTTTCCCGAAGTGATCGATGTTGGAATGCGGGTCGGCAAGCTCGGCAATTCGAGCGTGCGCTATGAATTGGCCGTCTTCGAGCAAGAGCAAGATTTTGCAGCAGCCGTTGGCTACTTTGTACACGTCTTCGTGAATCGAGAAACGCAACTGCCGGTGACAATACCAAGCGCTATTCGCATGGCGCTTGAAGCACTTAGATTGCGAAAGTCAGAATGAACACCTCAGGCTCAAGGCGCGGAAACCCTGGGCTATGTTGCCGTAACCGGTTCGCGGTATTCTCTTCTGTCTTGCAGAAATCTCATGGAGGCAATTGAACAATGACACTGAAGGGTGTGCCCACGTTGACCGTGGTGCCAGTGATCCTATTAATCGCTCTGTTGGTGTTCATCGAACCAGCAACTGCTCAGACGCCACAACAAACTCCTTCACTGCCAAGCGAGCGGCCTGAGAAGCTTGAACCAACGAATTATGGATTTGATTATGTTCGCCGTGAAGTAATGATCCCAATGCGCGACGGCGTTAAGTTGCATACCGTGATCCTGGTTCCCAAAGGCGCAAAAGATGCGCCGATCCTGTTGACGCGAACCCCTTACAACGCCACCGCGCTAACGACGCACACCGAAAGCTCGCACCTTGGCCCAAGTCTATATGGCTACGACAACGCCACTGACGTGATCGTCGAGGGCGGCTACATCAGAGTGGTTCAGGACATTCGCGGTAAGTATGGTTCGGAAGGCGATTACATAATGAACCGCCCGCTGCATGGACCGCAAAATCCGACGCCGGTGGATCATGCTACCGACACTTATGACACGATTGATTGGTTAGTAAAAAACATCCCGGAAAGCAATCGCAAGGTCGGCATTTTGGGCATTTCCTACGATGGCTTTTTGCCTTTGATGGCGTTGGTGAATCCCCATCCGGCACTAAAGGTTTCCGTGCCGATGAATCCGATGGTAGATGGCTGGCGCGGTGATGATTGGTTTCACAACGGCGCGTTTCGCCAGCAGGGCATGAACTACATCTACAATCAGGAGGCCACGCGCGCGAATGATGCCAAGTGGTGGACGAGCCATTTCGACGACTACGACATGTTTATGGAAGCAGGATCGGCAGGCGAGTTAGGGCACCGCCGCGGCCTGGAGCAAGTGGGTTTCTGGCGCAAGCTGCTTGAACATCCGACGTACGACGCCTTCTGGCAGGACCAGGCGGTGGATAAGATCCTCGCCGCACAACCGTTGAAGGTTCCAGTGATGCTGGTGCATAGCCTTTGGGATCAGGAAGACATCTACGGCGACATCGCTGTCTACAAGAAGATCAAGCCCAAAGACACTAACAACGAAAAGGTGTTCCTGGTGATGGGCCCATGGCATCACGGTCAGGAGATCAGGGAAGGTAGCGCGCTCGGCGCCATCAAATTCAACAGTGACACCGCGCTCACTTTCCGTCAGGAAATCCTGCGACCGTTTCTCGATCACTATCTTAAGGATGCACCCAAAGCTGATATCGCCCCGGTGATGGCATTTGAAACGGGAACGAACAAGTGGCTGCGACTTACTTCCTGGCCGGCCGGCTGCGCGAGCGGCTGCACAATAAAACCGACTCCACTCTATCTTAACGACGGATTGAAAGCGGCCTTCGCTGCGCCACAGTCTTCCGGCTCCGCTTACGAAGAGTATATATCTGACCCCGCCAAGCCCGTTCCCTATCGCGCTCGACCCATCGACGACACGAGTTGGTCTCGCTGGCTGGTTGACGACCAGCGCGAAGCATCAGGACGTCCGGATGTGCTGGCGTTTGTTTCCGATACTTTGACCGCGCCGGTAAAGATCAGCGGGGAGCCAATCGCCAATTTGATCGCTTCAACGAGCGGGACCGACTCCGATTGGGTGGTGAAAGTGATCGACCTTTATCCCGACGAAGTCGCTGGTCAGCCGAACATGGGCGGTTATCAATTGATGATTTCAGCCGACATCCTGCGTGGTCGTTATCGCGAAAGCTTCGAGACGGCGAAACCAATCGCTGCCAATACGCCGCTGCTCTTTCGTTTTGCGTTACCGACAGCCAACCACGTCTTTTTGCCCGGCCACCACATCATGATCCAGATTCAGTCAAGTTGGTTCCCGCTCTATGATCGCAACCCGCAAACATTTGTGCCCAATATTTTCTGGGCCAAGCCAGGCGATTATCGCAAAACCACACAAAGGATCTATCACGCGCCGGGCGACTCTAAACGTCAGAGCTTCATAGAACTTCCTCTTGTAACCTCGCGGTAAGGTGCCTGGATAAAGTGATGTCGTTATAACGTCGCGAAAGAGAGAGCTGACATGCAAGGGGCGCTGGAATCCGGCAATCGCGTCGCCCGTGCGATCATTGAAGCACCTGTCTCTTGAAGAGTCAGGCGATGAAACCTTCCTGGAGTTCATTAAAAATTAGAGGCATCATCTCCCACAGCTTTCCTGGCGAGTGAAGCGAGCGACCAAAAACATGTCTGATGCAAATAACACATCTGCTGAAGCCGCACAGGCGATACTGCAAATGGAACGCGACATCATGGCCGCAATCAAGAACAAAGACGCCGCAACTCTGGAACCAATGCTGGCGGATGATTTCGTCTATCGAACTCACTTTGGCGCGGAATCCGACAAGGGAGAATTCTTGAAGGCCATCGCGTCGTTTCCGGTGGAGATTATCGCTCTACGCGGCGAGGAGTTGAAGGTGAATGTCTATGGCGAGACCGCTGTCCTGACGGGACTGCAACTCGCTGAGGCTCGGCCACCCGAGGGAAAAGCAGAGGAAAGCGCAGTCGCTTTTACCGATGTCTTCGTCCGGCGCGGCGAACGCTGGTTAATGGTCCTGGCCTATGGCGTTGAATTGCCATCCGAAGCAGTGCCCTTTCAAATCTGAGCGCGCTGTCTTCCATGGCGAACTTTGCAAAAAAACTTATTCGTCGACCCACAAGGGCCATTCGGTCGTTAAGCTTGTGCAATGATGCGGGAGCGATAGAGACTGTGTGGAAACGCGGTTTGCGGCTGTGCCGCCCGATGTGCGGAAGGGCTGTGCCCTTCCCGCTAGAGTTGATGGAATCAGGGGCTATGCCCCAACTCAGGGGCGTAGCCCGGAATGATTAGGGTGCTACCCTCCGGTGGGGCCGGAGCCGCCACCGCACATCGGGCGGCACAGCCGCGAACCGGAGTTTCTACACAGTCTCGATAACGACCGGATGCCGCATCATAGAGTCCCGGTTCGTGGGTCACGAATACAGAATCAGGAGCGGACCGGAGTCCCCAGACGGGCAACCCGGCTGGGGTGGTGGCAGCGACCGGATTCTTGGTCTACTAAACGGAGTGTGATGTCACGATCTTCGGCATTAAGGCGCACTAAATAATCCCAATTAGTTTGCTAATTCGCACACCAGCACTTCCAGTTGCAGGCGTGCGCCTTTGGGACCGCCTCCGCCGAGCGACGACTTGATGGCGAGATCGGCAGCGGCTATTAGTTGGATGCCGCGAGCTATTTTCGTCGCATCGCTTCGTTGCAAGGTATTCATGAAAGCGTCGCGCTTTGCAGGCGGGCCATAGACGAGTCGATAAACTTCGTCTCGCGCCCCGCGTTTCAGCAGCTCTTTGGCCAGTGCCAGCCGGTGATAATTGCCGGCAATAAGTCCCAGCAACATTACCGGCTGAACATCGTCATCCAGCAAGCGATGGAGTGTCTCAAGCGCGCGATGTCGATCGCCCGCAACCAGTTGATCTCCGAGATCGAAGTTGGAAAGCTCGCGTGAGCGATCGATTAGCTGGTCGACCAGGTCCATCGTGATTTGCCTGGTTTCCAACGCAGCTGATGCCAGTTTATCCAACTCGGACGAGAGCGTTTGCAGGTTAGTTCCCACAAGTCTGACGACTTCAGACAGTACGCGCTCGTCGGCCGTCGTCTTCAGTTCCTTCAAGCGCATTCGCGCCCAGGCTTTCGCTTCTGCGTCCTTTACTGCAGGAAACTCGACTACGGCACAGTTTGCCAGCAAAGCTTTGGTCAACTTCTTGCGCTTATCGAGATCAGCAGCCACAAAAATCATTATCGTGGAATCCACGGGACGGCCCAAATAGCGAACGATAATGTCCTCGTCACTTTCCCGCAGCTTCGCAAAGTCCCTGATCCTGACGACCCGACGCTCGGACATCATCGGCAGTTGTTCGGCAGCAGCGATAGCTGCCAGAGCCGAGTCGGTCAGTAGACTGAAAGAAGATTCGTTGAATTCCCGCAACAAGGTGCCGCTGAGTGCGGAGTCGGTAAGGTTCCGGGCAGCAGAGTCACGCAAGTAGGTTTCGCAACCGACGAGCAGGTAGAGGGGCTGCAAACGCCCGGCGTTGAGGGAGCGCTCGAGTTCAGCGCGCGAAAGTGTAGTCATTTGATCTGAATCGCGTTGGTCAAAGTCGAGACAATACTCTCCGCAAAGTTGCGCGCCATACGCTGCACGGCGGGGTCTTCTTCGTTGAAGAAGTTGCGCGGATCATTGGCGAATTCATACTCGCCGCGAAACACGAAGTTCTGATTATCGTAGAGCACGCGGTTCTCAGTTTGATCGCGCACCGTCACCGCGGCTTCAATCGTCACTTCAAAAATTCGCGCGCGCCCTTTGTCATCAAGCAGCACGCCGCCATAATTAAAGCTCTTGATGACACCTTCGATTACCGCATCGGCTCCTTCG
>DASWDX010000154.1:0-10768 GCA_036395055.1 Pyrinomonadaceae bacterium
TGCGTCTCAAGCTCCGGATAAGGCTTATGCATTTGATCGACGACGAAGTCAGTCACCTTGTAGAAAAACTCATCCTTGAATCCGAGCGCGTGGCGGCCCTGGTAAATCGCGCGCCGCATAATTTTGCGCAGCACGTAGTTGCGGCCTTCGTTTCCAGGCATGATGCCGTCGGCAATTAGAAACGCAGTCGCGCGCGCATGGTCGGCGATGACGCGCATAGCGAAACCTTCCTGCGTTTCCGGTTCATAGTCTCGATCCGCGACTTCTGCGACGAACTCAATTATCGGGCGAAGCAGATCCGTTTCGTAGTTTGACTTTACGCCTTGCAACACGACCGTAAGCCGTTCCAGGCCCATGCCGGTGTCGACGGACGGTGAGGGGAGTGGGTCCAATTTGAAACTGCCCGGGCTAACCTCGCCGCGATCAAACTGCATGAAGACCAAATTCCAAATCTCCGTGATTGTGTCGCCCGGCCCATTCACGTTCGCGGCTGAATTTTCCGGGTCGTTTGGATCGGGGCCCATGTAGTAATGAATCTCGCTGCAGGGCCCGCACGGTCCGGTGTCGCCCATCTGCCAAAAATTATCTTTACGTCCGAAGCGCAGAATTCTCTCTTTTGGCGCGCCCACCTTCTCCCAAAACTTTTCGGCGTCCTCATCCGGGCCGACCTCGTCATCGCCCTCAAAAACCGTGAACCACATGCGTGACGGATCGAGCCCGTACTCGTTTACCAGCAGGTCCCAGGCAAACTTGATCGCGTCTTCTTTGAAATAATCGCCAAACGAAAAATTGCCGAGCATCTCGAAAAAGGTTTGATGGCGAGCAGTCTTGCCAACTTCATCGAGATCGTTGTGCTTCCCACCCGCGCGCACGCATTTTTGTGCAGAGCAGGCCCGCACATACTCGCGCTTCTCCAAACCGAGAAGCACATCCTTAAACTGGTTCATGCCCGCGTTGGTGAATAGCAACGTCGGATCATTCGCGGGCAGCAAGGGCGACGAGCGCACGCGTGTATGCCCACGCTGCTCGAAATACCTCAGAAAAGCTTCACGAATTTCGTTTCCAGTCATTTTTCAGTCGCCGATCGCGAGTCGCGAGTCAGTCGCCAGTCGTCACTTGTTAGTCACCATTTATCTCAACAACCAACAAACTTGGCTATCAACAGAGTTCAGAAGTTTATCACGCAGCAATAGACTGAATGAAATTGCCGCTTTTCGGTAGTGTTCGCCCGCAGATCTCCTCCGTGCTACCTTTGTGGTCTCTGTGTCTCCGTGGTGAATAAACAGTCCACAATCACTCACCACGGAGACACAAAGGACACGGAGGTTACACAGAGAAAGCGAAATTAAGCCCTACCCTATTTTCCGGTAGTGAATGCAGATTGGCTAGCGCATATCTCATTCATCCAACTACATCGGTCCTCTGTTTTCGCAAACTAAGGACACTCGATTGGATCATTCAACCTCGTCCAGGGCCGCGCGAGAGGCAGCACGCACTTTCTCGCTGACCAGCTCAAAGGGGAAGCCCTGGCGCAGCAGGTAATCGAATAGGCTCTTGGCCTCGGCGCGAGTCTTTGGCCGGCCGCGGAGTCGAATGCGTTTCTCAACCGCCCGGTCAATCAACTCTTCTTCCGGCGTTTCAGCAAACACCTGCTCGAGCGCTTCATCGGCCAAAGTGCTGTCCACTTTTTTCATCCGCAGATCCTGTTTGAGTCGCCGCCGGCCGATCGGCTGCTGTCTTAGTTTCGCTGAGGCATAACCGAGAGCGTAGCGTTCGTCATCCAGATAACCGTATTCCCGTAAGCGCGCGATCACTGTTTCGACGACCGGTTTGCTGGAACATCGCTCCAATAACCTTTCGCGCAGCTCTGCAATCGAGCGCGGCTTGGCGGCCAGGAGCTTTACTGCACGTTGAAATGCGCGCGCGCGCGCCTGCTCGGGAGTCGAACGGGCCGGGCTCGCACTCTCGGAATTAGATCTCGAACGTCGTCTCTGCACGGATAACATTTAATCACATTGTTGTGGCTAGCAAAGAGCGGGGGTAAACCCACCTTCCCAACCTTTGAGACTTCGGAGTTGTTCGGTTGCCGGACAAGATTGAAAGACTCTCAAGCTGAGCCGGTGGCTGAGTCCAAGTGAATCTCCCGGGTTGGAAGGCGGGTTCACCTCGCTTTTTTTGCTGCTGAATCGCCAACCGCTAATTAAGAATCTAGAATATACACATGGATGGTGTGTTGATTATCGACAAGCCGCCGGGGCTAACTTCGCACGACGTGGTAGCGCAAGTGCGGCACATTCTTCACGAGCGACGTGTGGGCCACACGGGAACGCTGGATCCCTTTGCCACCGGTGTGCTCGTAACTTTAATTGGTCGCGCGACGCGCCTGGCGCAGTTTCTCAGTGGATTGGAAAAAGAATATGAGGCGGTGATTCGCCTGGGCTTCGCCACTGATACGGGCGACATCATGGGAAAGCCTGTTCGCAAAAGCGAGAAGGAGTCGATACCCGAAGACGAACCAACCGGCAATCGCGAACAGAGCTGGAGCAAAGAACAAATTGAGGCCGCGCTCAAAAGTTTACGCGGCGAGATCGATCAGGTGCCGCCGATGTATTCCGCGAAAAAACAGGGCGGCCGCAAGCTGTACGAACTGGCGCGGCGCGGCGAAGAGGTGGAACGAAAGCCCGTGCGGGTTTGGATCTATGAATTTGAACCGATCAACCTGGCCAGCAAGCCAATGGCTGAATTGCTGAAAGATAACCGCGACGGCACGTTTGACCTTGAAGTGCGCGTGGCATGTTCGGCTGGAACTTACATTCGTACACTGGCGGAAGATTTTGGCAAGCGCCTGGGCGTCGGCGCGCATCTCGCAGAGTTGCGGCGCATACGGGTGGGAGATTTCCCGGTTGAAGATGCGAAGACGCTCGAGCAGTTGAAACTGCATCTTGCCGAGGAGTCGCTGGGGCAAATTGTGTATCGACCGGATGAAGCCCTGGCGCGATTGCCTGCTGTTGATTTGAGCGCCGACGACATACGCAGAGTGCGAAACGGTCTGTCTGTCAAAATTTCTCAAACAACCTGGAGCGGCGGAGAGCTCGTGAGGATTCGCGATGAGCAGGGGAACCTGATTGCCGTGGCCGACTTCAACGCCGCGGAAGAGTCGCTGCATGCAAGCGTAGTAATCGCTTCTGACAACTCATGAAAAAGCGTTACTGGATCGGAGCAATCTCGGCATCTGCTTTGGGTGTGTTTGTGGCAGCTAAGTTTCTGCTACGTCCCGGCGATGTCGAATGGGAAGAGAACCGCGAAGCTGTTTTTCACGCTGACTACTCCCGTTTTATTGAAGTCGACGGTGTGCGCGTGCATTACCAGGAAGTTGGTGAAGCCAAGGCGCCGCCGATGATTCTGATTCATGGTTTCGCGGCATCCAATCTCGTTTGGAGCAAGGTGTTTCTGGAACTTGCCGCGGCCGGCTTCAGAGTGATCGCACCTGATCTACCCGGCTATGGCTATTCAGGTAAACCTCGTGAACTTGACTACACCATCGCGCGACAGGCCGAAATAGTGGTCAGTTTCATGGAACGACTGGGAATCGATCGCGCCGTCTTAGTTGGCAGTTCCTATGGCGCCGCAATCGCTGCAACGATTGCACTCGATCAGCCGGCGATGGTGGAAAAACTAGTACTGGTGGGCGCGGTCATAAACAATAAGCCGACGCGGTATTTGTTGATGCGCCTGTTCAGCTCGCCGATCATTGGAGACATTCTTTCTCCGCTGGTGGTTGGCTCGCGGCTCCTGCTGCGACTAAGGATGAAGCGTGTTTATGACCGGCATTCGTGGGTGCTGGATGAGAGAAGAGTTGACGCACGGCATCTTCCCTTGCGGACAAGAGGTGCTCATCGCGCGATCATTCGCACAGTCCGGCGCTGGGATGCGGAAAGAGTTTCGCGCGAAGCCCATCTGCTCGCGCAACCTACACTCTTAATTTGGGGAGACACCGATCGGGAAGTGCCGCTGCGCGACGGTCAACGGCTGCATGAGGAAATTCTTGAGTCGCGTCTGGTAATCTTTCGCGGGTGTGGCCACCTTCCTCAGGAGGAGTATCCACAAGGTTTTACGAAACTGGTTTCAGACTTCTGCACTTGAGCTAGGTTTTCCGCAGATTACGCAGCGCGGCCTGGGCCGCGCTGCGTAATCTGTGGATGCTATTCCGGAATCATCATCAACTCTCATTCTGAGTCTGGGGCAAATCGTTCTCAAGCCATATTCAGCGCCTTACCCACCGACGGATCGCGGCGGATGCGCCAGATCTTGGAGTCGAGATAATAGTGAATGAAGGCGTAGCCCCAGAGGAACGAAATGCCGAGCTGCGTTGCAAATGACTGGGCGCCCGCAACGCCATCGGCGTTTTTCAAACTGATGTAGCCGAGAATCTGTCTTGGCCCCTGATAGATCAGTCCAAAGAGAATTCCGAAGGCGATGTAATAAGGAAGCCGGCGGCTGATCATTTCGGCCGCGCCGTATTTCGCGCGAAGCTCAGGGTTTGTCCCTGAGTTGCCCTCCCTCACCGTCGGGCTTCCGCCGCGGACGCCCGCGGCAGCGCTGTACTTCTTGTTATGAAACCAGATAAGGCGATGATATTGCAGGTTGTGGTAGATCGTCAGAATAGCAACGATTGCGATCGGTTTGTGCGGCATTGGTGTCAGCAGCACGATCCAATGCATTGGAATTGCGGCAGCGAGCAATAGATATTTCGGAACATCAAGAGACTCGCCGGTCAGCGCGCGTTGCATCTGTCTTCCCAGCCAGGCAATTGCCAGAACCACTGTGCCGGCCAGCAGAACAGTGGCCAGCGCGTTTACTCCTGACTGCAAGGGCGCGGGCACACGAGCAATCGCTCCCGGATCACGTGCGATGAAGGCGACGAAGGGGTAATTGAAGGCGAACAGCAACAGCAGACGGTCCAGCGCATTATCAACCGGCGCGAGATCGTTGTTCTTCTTTTTGTAGAGCACCATGAAGCCGTAGTGTTGCTTCACCAGATGGTAGTAGGCCCAGAGCGCGGCGACAAAAAAGAAAATGAGAGCAGCGCCCGCGAAAACCATCATTGGGCCAACTACGAAGAACAACAATGATCCCCAAAGCAGACGGCCACGATTCTTCCGCTCGGTGCGATCGAAATAGGTTCGCGAGAAGGTGCCAAAGACGTGCGGAGCATCGATGAGTATCGCCCAGAGCGCCACCATCGGCACCAGCGGAAGAATGCCTTTTACGTAGAGGATAAGCAGCAGGTAGCTCGAGGAAACAGAGCCGATCAGCCAGATCAGATCGTCGCGCGCGCTTATTATCCAGCGCATAGATATCGCGCTGTCCCAAGACTTGCTAATGACACCGGCAGATGTAGCCATAGTTGAAAACGAGTGGCCGCGAGACTAGGATTCTAACATCGACTCAAATGTACGCAGAAGCAGGAAGGTCTACGCTCATGTCCAATGAAGACGCTACCTTCAATCAGCTGAAGCTCATGTTTCAGGCGCATCCCTGGCACGGCATAGCCGCGGGAGATGAAGCTCCTGAAACCGTTAACGCTTACATAGAAATAGTCCCCACCGATGCGGTCAAGTATGAACTGGACAAACGCTCGGGTCATCTGCACGTCGACCGGCCACAGCGATTTTCATCAATGTGCCCTTCGCTCTACGGGTTCATTCCGCAAACTTTTTGTGGTGAAGAGGTGGCGAAACTCTGCGCCGAACGCACCGCAGCATGTGACATCAAGGGTGATGGCGATCCGATGGACATCTGCGTGCTCACCGAAAAAACGTTTGCCCAGGGTAATTTTTTTCTGCAAGCAAAACCAATTGGCGGCCTCAGAATGATCGATGGCGAGCAGGCCGATGACAAGATTATCGCCGTGCTCGAAGCTGACCTCGCGTATGGGCATATCAATGACATTGACAAGTGTCCCAAGGCTCTTGTCGATCGCCTCAAGCATTATTTTTTAGTTACAAACAGTTTCCGGGTGACGCCGCGCGGCACGTTGAGATTGTGGATGTCTATGATCGAGGAGAGGCGTTGGATGTAATCACGCGAAGCATGAATGATTACCGTAAGCAGTTCGCCGATCCCGAGAATCGAACGACATAACCTGGCGGTCGTTTTGAGTTGAGACCGGGATTTGAAACTGCAGATTCTAAAGAACAAAACGCAACCTGAGTTGAATGATACACCCCGATAGATACCGCTCCGGTTCGCATTGTTGACTTAAGCGTCTCTGATCGTTTCTTCGATGCCGCAGCGCGGACAGGTCAGGGCGTGGCGAGATGAATCGGTCCAAGTGGCGAGCGCCAGTCCCGACGGTTCGCTTTCTTTCTTTTCCGGATCAGGGTGACTGAAAAAGCCTGCGCGAACTGTGGGGTGTTGGTGTTTCGCTTCGGTGTCCGCGGCACTGCAATGTTTGCAGAGCCAACCGTAACCGAGGTTGAAGAAGTGGTTGGTTTGATCCATGGAGAACAGAGGTCAGAGGTCAGAAGACAGAAGTCAGAAGACAGAAGTCAGAGATTGAAGTCTGACGCCTGAATTCTGTCTCCTGTCTTCTGTTTTATCGCCGAAGGATTCCGCGGTTCGCGGGAGCGGTCAGGCGCACCGGCACGGTTGTCCGGCGACCGTTGCGAAAGATCTGGACTTGAATCGTGTCTCCCACCTGATGCTTGTCAAGAGTTCGGTACAGATCATCGCTGTTCGCGACCTTCTCATTATCGATACCGACGATGATATCTCCGATTTCAAAATCCCCATTCTCGGTTTGGGTTACGCCACGCAGTCCGGCATTCGCAGCAGCTTCGCCGGGCGCAACTTGCAGAATGATCACACCCTCGGAGATTGGCAGGTCAAGTTGATTCTTAAGCGCCTCAACATCGCGTGTGCCAATTCCCAGTTTGGGCCGGCTTACTTCGCCTGACCGTACCAACTGCGGCACGATGCGCTTGGCAATGTTGACCGGCACCGCAAAGCCGACACCCGCCGAAGCTCCGGACGGAGAAAGGATCTGCGAGTTGATTCCGATCATGCGCCCGCGCGAGTCGAGCAGTGGGCCGCCGGAGTTACCCGGGTTAATGGATGCATCCGTTTGAATCGCGCCTTCGATGGGCCGTCCATTGCGGGCTCGTATCGGACGTTGCAAGCCGCTGATAACGCCGGTAGTAAGCGTTCGATCCAAACCGAACGGATTGCCGATCGCCAACACCTTTTGCCCGACCTCAAGTTTATCCGAGTCACCGAGAGAAATGACCGTCAAAGGCTCCCTGGGCCTTTCAAGCAATTTGATGACGGCAAGGTCAGTGTCCGGGTCACCGCCCACCAGTTTTGCGGCGTAGTTTTTCTGCCCGCCAAAACTGACAGCCAGTTTCTGCGCGCCCTCGATGACGTGGTAGTTGGTAAGGATATTGCCGTCCTGATCGATTAGCGATCCGGACCCGGAACCCTCTTGCGGCTCGACGAAACCGAAAAAGTCGCGCGCGTAGGACGTTGAATGGACATTAACAACGCCGGGTGAAAGCGTGCGATAGATTTCGATGTTGTTTTGTTCGTCGGTAGCGACGGCTGGATCCGTAAGACCCTTCGGCGCTGTTTCGCTGAACGCAGAACCGGAAGGCTGGAATCGACTCGACAGTCGATCTACTACCGCAATCGCGCCGGCGGCAAAGATTGCCGAAAGCAAGGCAACGGCAAGTATTTGACGTGCTGAAATTCTAAACATGGCTTCCTTCTCGCTTGATGTGTGGTTGGTAAAACTCATTAACATGGAACCCCTATAGGATGCCCGGTGTCCCAGCGTAGTTGCGTGGTCCCCCCGGGAGCCTATCGCGTAGTGGCCCGGCCCCCGCTAAATTTAGGACGCCGCGAGCCGCCGTGCAAGCCTGGAATCGCCGTGACCCGGCCAGAATTTTTTCTGCTATTTTCTGATACGTTTATAGAGTCACACTGTTTCGGTTTTTCTTGCTGCCAAGACAACAGCGCCGGCCAATGAGATCAAGCTAGATCTGGAAATTTCGGACTCAGGAGAAGGAAGCGATGAACGCTTTCGGCAGGCTTACGAAATAAGTGAGTACGGTAACCGGAGCGTGCCATCCCAGCGCCGAAAAGCCTGTCACAACGTGCACCAGCATCAGGGCGAGGTAGATGGCCAGTACGACTTTCATTCCGCGCCGGGCCATGGGAAGTTCTGCAAACCTGTACAGGGTATAAGCAGAGAGCGCGCCGACGGCAAGTTTGAATGAAAGAAAGGAGTTCTCGCTGTGGTTTAGCAGGCTTGCCATTATGCCGTTTCCCTCAGTGGCCACGTTCAAGCGGACCCACAGAATAGTCAGCTGCGCATCAAGCCAATTCATTGCGAACAATAAAATTGCTTTTGAAAGTGCCCCCACGCGGCTCCTTAGGAAACATTGTTAAACTTCGATCCCTAATTACGCCAGAACCTCCGAAGCCGAGCGGCCTGGAGGTCCTGTCGTATACGGGAGGAACGAGACTCGTACCGTTGTACTAAGGAGAAACTCACAATGAGATTCTCGTTCCCGAAATCCCGGACAGGACCTGGGTTACCAAATTTCGTTGTTCCGAACTATGCCGCGTATTATAAAGCGCATTCGGCAAAAGTCGAAGAGATGTAGCGCAAACCGTTAGTTTGCGGCCAATACGGATCAAGTGCCAGGACTAACAACGCGCAAACTAACAGTTTGCGTTACGAGTATTGAGATCGCAGACAGTTAGACTCCGAAGCAGATGGCGACTTCAATCGCACAGGCAATCTTGCAGGGAACACACAGGCTGCGACAGGCTGATGTGCCCGAACCACATCGGGAGGCAGGATCTTTGATGGCCTTTGCGATTGGCAGAGACCGTTCTTTCATCCTGAGTCATGCAGAAGACGCAATTGACGAGGATCAACTCAAGCAGTTTTATGACTTTCTCGAGCGGCGCGCGCAAAGAGAGCCGTTGCAATACATCACTGGACACCAGGAGTTTTTTGGGCTCGACTTTGAAGTGAGTGGTGACGTGTTGATTCCCAGGCCCGAGACCGAATTGCTTGTTGAAACCGCGCTAAAGCTTGCCGGCCCGCGCGACGGGGCGAGGTTCATTTGTGACGTCGGCACCGGCTCAGGATGTATTGCTATCTCGTTGCTTCATGAGCTTCGCGAAACTCCTGCCACGCGGGCTATCGCAATTGACATCTCGCCGGCAGCGGTGGCCATTGCAAAACGAAATGCTGCACGTCACTCAGTCGATAAGCGAATTGATTTTCTTATCTCCGATTGCTTCGCGGCTTTGGATCCACAAGATTCGAAGCATTCATCATTCGATTTGATTGTCTCCAATCCACCTTATGTCGCGGAGCCCGCGCTGGCAGGTTTACAGAAAGAGGTACGCGATTTTGAGCCGCGACTGGCGCTGGCGGCTGGTCCTGATGGCCTGGCGATTATCCGCCGGCTACTGCTCGCGGCCGGAAGCTTTTTGAAAACAGGCGGACACCTGTTATTTGAGATTGGATTCGATCAAGGCGCGACGGTGGACCAACTCATCGATCGAGATCGCTGGAGACTTTTGGAGATCCATGAAGATTTGCAAGGCATTCCTCGAACTGTTGCTTTACAGAAGCGCTCGTAGTAATAGACTTAACAATCCCCAGGCCAATTACCACGAATGCGCACAGCCCACGGCGTATGGTGTTGGACAGTGACGTTGTCGAACCGCAAGCGAAACCATAAGGAGATAAACGACATGAATAAGTTGCTAAGCCGCGCTCTGTTGGCTGTGATAATGACGTGTGTGGTGAGTCTGACGGCCCTTTCTCAAAAACAGAAATCGGACGATTCGCTGGCATGTCGCGATAATTGGCAAAGCGACAGATTGGTGAGTCACTGCGAAATTAAAGAACAGACGCTGCCCGCGACTGACGGCACAATTACCGTGGACGGTCGGGTAAACGGCGGCGTGTCGGTTAAGGGCTGGGATCGAAATGAGATTCTGATGCGGGCACGAATTCAAACTGCAGCGCCTTCTGAGGCAGAGGCCAACGATCTTTTCCGGCAGGTCACCATAGAAACTGCAAGCTCGAAGATTTTTGCTTCCGGGCCGCCCAATCGCACTGACCACTGGTGGAGCGTTAGCTACGAAGTCTTCGTGCCGCGCCGTTCCAACTTGTCTTTGAAAACAAACAATGGAGGTATCTCGATTGACGACGTGAATGGGCGGCTGGAGTTTAGCGCGCTCAATGGCGGCGTTAATCTGAGACGTGTTGGTGGAACCGTTCGGGGTGGAACGACCAATGGTGGACTGAATGTGGAATTGAGTGGCGAGCGCTGGGATGGCGAAGCTTTGGACGTAAAGACAACCAATGGCGGTGTTTCAATGTTTATTCCCGAAAACTATTCGGCGCACCTGGAGACGGGTACTGTCAACGGGCACCTCAGCATAGATTTTCCGGTAACTGTCCAGGGAAAGATTACCCGCGAGGTTGCGGTGAATCTTGGAGCCGGCGGTGCAACCATTAGGGCAATGACTACAAATGGTGGGGTGAGAATTAAACGAGGCGAAGGTCTACGATTCTAAACCAGGGCCAGAGCTTATTTGCAACGCGGCGACTTCCCGGCTCGTCGCGTTCTTTTTTTGGTCCATCGCTTTAACCTTTCCGCGTTTTAATCTAATCTGTTCTGGTCATGGACAAATTTCGCATAACTGGCGGTCAGGCGCTTAGTGGTCGTGTTTCGATAAG